>JAKVBA010000099.1 GCA_022447525.1 Gammaproteobacteria bacterium | reverse complement strand
TCGATTTTGATTTCTCGGGCATACCTGCCGAACGCTTAACCCTAATTGGCGATAACGATTCCCCGCTTCCATGGCACACGTTGTTAACGGGTATGGTGTTTATCCAGACCTTTTACTGGAGCACTAATCAGGTTATTACTCAGCGTGCAATGGCTGCACCTAATTTAAAGGAAGCACAAAAAGGCGTGTACGCAGCGGCAGTCATTCGCTTCATCGTAGTTCCAACCATCATCGTAGTTCCAGGCATCATTTCATATAAGCTTTACGGAGATATTAACGATGCTGCGTACGGCACGTTAGTAGGTGACGTGTTACCAAGTTGGCTATCTGGCGTGTTTGCAGCGGCTCTTGCTGCGGCGGTACTCACCACTTATAACAGTAACCTCAATTCTGCCACGGCATTATATGTCTGTGATATACATGAAGCTTATATACAGAAGAAGCCACATGTTGCCCGCTTGAGCGGCTTTGTAACAGCAGCGCTTACCATAGTATCGCTTCTCATGGTCCCGGTTTATGCGCAAGCAGAAAGCATAATCAATTTACTTCAACAGCTATTTGGTTTGTTAAGTATGCCTATTCTGTCCATATTTATCGTTGGCTTGTTATTTAATAATGTAAATGCCAACGCTGGAATAGCGGCCGTTGTTTTCGGTGTAGGTCTGTATGCTTACTTTAGCTTCGTGCACGCACCTTTCGGCCTGCATTACATTCATTTGATGCTGGTTACTCTGGTTTGCTGTATTGCTCTTGCCCTTATATTGAATAGGCTGGTGTTTAAGCAAAGCGCGCAGTGGCGTGGACGTTTGATAGAAAACGAACCAGCACACGGCTAAAAGGTTAGGTTACTCTTTTATTGTATGTCTCAGATTAATCGGATAATTATCGTTGGTGGCGGCACTGCTGGTTGGCTTACTGCAGGCCTCCTTGCTGCCACTCACAGTGAACCCGATAAAGACGGTAATAAACTGACTGTTACTGTCGTTGAGTCGGATACCGTTCATCCCATCGGGGTTGGTGAAGGCACGTGGCCTACAATGCGACGTACCTTGTCCAAGATTGGTATACCTGAGGCTGACCTTATCAAGCGTGCAGGAGCAACGTTTAAGCAAGCCAGTAAGTTTGTTAACTGGCACAAAAACGAGATCGGCAATGCCTATTATCATCCATTCAGCGCGCCCCAAGGCTCTGCTAATTTAGATATCACGCCATATTGGCTCTCTTCTCAGGATAAGAAGGGGCAATATGCTAACGATGTTTGCTTTCAGCCCGCACTTTGCGAAGCCGGCCTGGCTCCTAAAATATCTGCGCATCCAAATCAGTCATTTGTTGCAAACTATGGATATCATCTAGACGCTGGGCAATTTATTGATCTAATTCGAACGCATTGCACACAGAAGCTTGGCGTTCGGCGTATCGTTGACGATGTGATATCTGTGAATCCAAACGAAAATGGTATTGGATCTGTTGAAACGCGCAACAGCGGAAACCTTACGGCTGAACTATATATAGATTGCTCAGGCTTCAGTAGTTTGCTGATTGAAAAGGCCTTGAGCGTTGAGTTGGTCGACGCGTCTAGATATCTCTTTTCTGACAGAGCTCTCGTATGCCAAATGCCGTACGAAGATACAAACGCTCCGATAGCATGTTATACACAATCCACGGCACAAAAAGCCGGTTGGATATGGGATATTGCACTTCAACATCGCAGGGGAACCGGGTATGTATATAGCAGTAAACATCAATCTGATGATGCTGCTAGAGATACCTTTGCAAAATATTTAGCCCAATATACTAACGCCCCCGTGGATAAATCTGCGTTTCGCGAAATACGCTTTAGTACCGGTTATAGACGTAAGTTTTGGGAAAAAAACTGTGTCGCCATTGGACTTTCCAGTGGGTTCTTAGAGCCTTTAGAAGCCTCGTCACTTATGCTGATAGAGCAAAGCGCCACTCTCCTTGCCGAGCAGTTACCAGCAAACACGCAAGTTATGCCTCTCGTTGAACATCGCTTCAATGAACAGCTACAGGGCATGTGGGAAAGCGCCATCGATTTTTTAAAACTTCACTATGTACTTAGCAATAATAATGCAGCTTTTTGGAAGGATAATCGACTTGAGCAGTCAATTCCTCCGAGACTCTTATCGTTGTTAAAAGAATGGCAATTCCGACCAATTTTGGACAGCGACTTCTCGAAAAGTAGCGATACATTTAGTGCACAGAGTTACCGCTACATTCTCTATGGCATGCTGAACAGCAACAGTAATATCAATTCTGCCAGCACATATCGACGCACCTTAAAACACGCAGAATTTGCCGACAAACAACTGTCCCTAAACCAAGCTTTGATAAAACAGTTAAAGTCGCGAATGCCTTCACATCGAGGCCTTATAGAAAGTTTTTACTAGGCTCAATTGGCTCAGCGTAGTTAATAAATTCAGTGGAAATATTATGTCGAAACCGCAATACGTTCATCTTGATCCAACCAAGCATAATGACATCAGATTGATTGATGACTCATCATTTAGCCACGCTAAAGATTTCAAACTAGTCAATATAGGATTTAACGAAATCGCATCGCTAAGTGGTTGTATGCCATTGGTTTTAGTGAAAAGCGGGAATGACGAAACGCTAACGCTGGCATGTTGTGTTGGTATTGAGGAATTAGGCAATGTTTATTGTGGTGAAGAACGATGGCTAGGTCATGCCGTACCATTGAGTATTCAATGTTACCCATTCAACTTTACTATAGAAGGCAATCGCGTAAATGTACTCATCGATGAATCGTCTCACCGACTTACCAAACTCTCAGGTGAAGGCGCTAAACTTTTTTCATCAGATGGACAACCAACAACAATCCTTAAGCAGCAGCAAGAAAATTTAGCCACGCTGTTAGCTGGGCAAGAGCAAGCCGCTGCCTTTGTGAGTATTTTAAAGCAGCACGATCTCTTATCTCCACTTTCCGTCACTATAACGCGACAATCTGGGCAAAGTTTTCATACAGATGGGCTCTATTCCATCAATGAAGAAAAGTATGCCCAACTTGAAGCTGACACCGTATTGCAGTTTCACAAAGAAGGTATATCAATGGCGATAAACGCCCTACTTCTATCGCTACGGCAATACAATAGATTGGTGCAACTAACCCAATCATTCGACGACCCTGCTATGAAGGTAGGTATTAAGCTCGATAACTCGTTGTAAAACCAAGAACTGTACAGATGCTTCTGCTGTACACATCAATCATCTTTTCTTTAAACAACATGCGCTATAGAAATTTAGGCATGTAAAATGAGGTTTTTATGTCGTCATTCACATCATTTGTTCGCCTGTCGAACGAAAAAGCCACATTAATATTCGACTGCCAGGGTCGTATGCCCAAAGTCATTTACTATGGTGCGCCATTAAGCGACAGTACAACGCCAGAAATGCTGAGCGTTTTAAATACGCGCCAAGAAGCAAAATGCGCCCCTGTAATTGAACCGCCCATTTCATTAGTACCGACCCATGGTGATGGATGGACGGGTCAACCAGGACTAGAGGTGTTTGGCGATGCCGACCAGTGGTCAGCAGGTTTTGTTCTAACCGAAGTAAATCAAGACGCACAGTCTGTCGCTTTTGTTGGTGAAGACGCTCGTCGCGGCATGCGTCTTATCACCACCGTTGAGCTCGATGATGAAACCAGTGTCGTTAAGTACGTTTCTCGTATCGAGAACAGTGGTAAAACACCTTTCAATCTGAGCTACCTGAACGCCGCAACCCTGCCCTTGCCTAATACAGTGAGCAAAATCAAAACGTTTGAAGGCCGCTGGTCGGCCGAGTTTCAAACCAAGGATCATGACTTGTTCTTTGGAAGTTATGTACGTGAAAATCGTCGAGGCAAAACCTCTCATGACACCTTCCCTGGTCTGATCGCCTTTTCTCAAGGAACAGGCGAACTTCAGGGTGAGTGTTTCGGTTACCACCTAGGCGCTTCAGCAAATCATAAACTTCGCGCTGAGCTTATGGCTGATGGCAGAAGCTATGTTCAATTCGGTGAATTGCTGTTCCCTGGCGAAGTGGTACTTAACGCGGGTGAAAGCTATACGTCCCCCGTGCTTTATACCGGCTACGGCTGTGAAGGTTTCTCTTCTCTCTCACAGCAGTTCCACAATTTTATTCGTAGTAAAGTGTTAAATCACAGTGCCGCGTCAAAGCCACGCCCCGTGCACTACAACACGTGGGAAGGTATTTACTTCGACCACAAAGAAGACACGTTAAAGGCGCTTGCTGACAAAGTGGCACCACTTGGTATTGAGCGATTTGTATTGGATGACGGGTGGTTTAAAGGCCGTCGTCACGATAAAGCAGGGTTGGGCGACTGGTTTGTGGATGAGGCTATCTATCCAGAAGGGCTAGATGGCTTAATTGACCATGTTACCGGACTTGGTATGGAATTCGGCATCTGGTTTGAACCCGAAATGGTTAACCCCGATAGTGATTTGTATCGTGCACACCCCGAATGGGCGTTGCAAACCGAGAATAACCCTCATGTTGGTTTCAGAAATCAGTACGTATTGGATTTAACCAACCCCGAAGTGGTTGAGTATTTATACACTGTAATTACCGATGTACTGAAAGCCTATCCAAAAATCAGCTACATCAAATGGGACATGAACCGCGATGTAAACCATCCGGGCAACCTTCAAGGCAAGCCTGCTATGCATGGCCAAATGGCTGCACTTTATAGCTTAATTGACCGCGTAAAGGCCGCACACCCAGGTATTGAAATTGAAAGCTGTTGCTCTGGCGGCGGACGTGTAGATTTAGGGATTTTGCCACATACAGACCGTTTCTGGACATCAGACTCTAACGACGCACTAGATAGGTTGTATATTCAGCGTGGCTGCTCATATTTCTTCCCATCTGAAGTAATGGGGGCACATGTTGGCCCGCGTGACTGCCATATAACGGGTAGACACTTACCCATTGAGATTCGCTCGGCAGTGGCCTTGTTTGGTCACATGGGTATAGAAATGGACCCCCGTGAACTTACTGAACACGAGCAAAGCGTACTTACTGATGCCATTTCACTTTACAAAAAGTACCGTCATATCACCCACGGCGGCGACTTATTCCGCATGGACGATGACGGTATGAATGTAAAATTTGGCTATGTGTCTAAAGACAAGCAAGAAGGCATTTTTGCGTATAACAGCGTTACAGAGACTGTGCGTACTACACCTAATCGCTTCTATTTCGCAGGCCTTGATGCGGATAAACAATACACCATTGAGCGTGTATGGCCTGAAAAGCTGAAAGAATACACGCCGTCTATTTTGCAGCAAACGCAGGGGCAAGTATTCTCAGGTGAAGTACTGATGAAATACGGTATGCAGCTGCCGGTGCTATTCCCACAAACCGCATTGATTTACACCGTTAAAGCTGTTTAGAAATAGAAGTAACAGCCACAAACTAGAAGTTAGAGCGAACTGGCGGTTTTAAGCCGCCGCTCGCTTTTTCAATGCCTTTTTGATTTTATTAAGCACCTTTGCAAAACGCTCGTCTTTTTCTTCTGTCATTGTGTTAACAACACGTTGTGCTTCATCGACCTGACCAGCGTTAAGGAGCAATTCAGCTAAGCGTAAATGCGCCCAGTTAGGTGTAGGTAAGCTCTCTGTATCAATAGACGTAGTTTTATAGTCTTGCAGATAATCTTTTAAAGCATTTATACCTAATTCAGTATACTCACCACTTTCAACTGCAACTTGTCCCAAACGATACTTTCCATACATAAGGCTACTTTTGCGTTTTTGATACATTTCCCATGCATCATTCTCAGCTTTTGTTACTTCCGTTATTTCAAGCTCTGAAAGTGGCGACAATATGTCGAATGAAGACGCGTATTGCTCGTCAGACAAATAGAAACTTCCAAGTTCAAAACGCGCTCGAATTTGGGTTTGCTCGTCTTCTATAAGGGACGCAAATATTGCCTTTGCCTCTGACTCTTTTTCGTCTTCCAGATAGACTCGCGCAAGAGCAAATTGACCTTCGGTTTTGTCTAAAGCTGCAATTTGTTGGGCTAGGTTCATAGCCTCATCCATATCCCCGCCAGCAATAGATGGTGCCATTAAATGAAATTGCATTAAGGCTTGGTAAACCTCAACATTCTCGGGTGCAATCTCGACGGCCTTCTCTAAGCTTTTTTTCGCTTTCTTTGCATAACCCAGAGCAGAAAAAATGCTACTTGAAGCCTGTGCGCCCATTACACTCGCGTGTGTGTGGTAAGCCCTATAGTCATCGCTATAAGCTTGAAGAAATTGCTCAGCCGCCTCTTCAGCATCGTCCAAATCGGTATTCATCAATGCAGAAATCAACATATTGTGCTGTTCAGGTGATTTGTTTTGCACATCATCAAGGGCATCTATTACACGGGCGAAATCGCCTTCCTTAAAGAATGCTTTTAACGCCGTTACGTCAATACTGGTTTCAGCAACTTTGTCTTGTTTTACGGCGTTCGCTTCAGCAAAAACAGTAGGCTGTACGGCAACAAAAGAACACGCACAAAGCACTGAAGTAACTAACTTACGCATTTTCATTTCACTTCCTTATGATGTAATGATTAGTTCGATTAATGGTTGAAATACTTGGCAGCAGTGGCGAAAACGTAAACGTTCAAATATATACATTACGCCACAATCTAAATAGATACAGCGCAAATATGTAACAAGAATTAAAAAGGGTGCCTGTGCACCCTTTTTAACGCATTATTTGCTTTGCATTTCCAAGCCTAACGCCCAGCGATCATCAAACCCTTTCCAAGGCTCTGGCTTTTTGCCGTTAACAGGAACTTGTGCACTGCTGCCATCTACGTTTAGGTAGCCGCAATATTCAGACAAGGCTTTCACGTGGCAGTTCATAAGCGCTAAAGCAAAGTGCTCGTTAATTGCATTAAGCTTTTGCACTTCCCATGCAGGTTCAATGTAACTTCCCAAATCAAACTCACTGCCATAGGCTTCTTTAGGTGCAGGGTGAGGCGCAACGTTATGACGTGCATTCTTCACGGTCAGTAGCTTAGATTCTTTACTGCCGGTGTTATCAAACAACCACTTAATACCATCGTAGCCAGAAATATCGTCGTTATCACCAGCAACATAGAGAACAGGAACTTTAATATTGTTTAGCGACTGAACATCAAAAAGCTGATGTTGCCCGCCCCATGGCGCAAGTGCTAACGCTGCTTTCCAAGCTGGCAGTGTTTCTTCGCTACGGGCCTTGCCACCTGCGCAGGTGTTAAGCGCTTCTTTTATCAACGCTACCGCTTTAGGATCTTGTGTACCAGTGAAGGTTGCAGCGGTTTGGTCGTTAAAAGCATAG
>JAKVBA010000098.1 GCA_022447525.1 Gammaproteobacteria bacterium | reverse complement strand
ACGTATTTTCCACAGCCGTGATCCATCATAGAATTTAAGAATTCTTGGTCGGTTAACAGGCTATCAAACGCGGCTTCCGCCGCACTAAAAGTACCATGGACAAGCATCAAAGTCCTCGCTTGCTCTGACACAAGTTTATCCAGTTGTGAATCTCGGTCGAGCCAAACCAGCCCGTTTTGAGTAATTTGACCAACTATCAGCCCTTTTCGGTCTGAAAGTGCTTGATCAGTGGCTGTACGATATAGAGTGACAATCACTTTTTTAAGGCTACTAGCGATCCCTCTACTTTTTGGCTGCAACCCGGTCGATAAATCTAAATTAAGAACGCCGTTGGAACTAAGCCCAAATTCTCGCAAGTTATCAGAACCGCTTGTTTTCGCTGGCAGCCAACGTAGCGTTTTTTGACCGGTAGATTCATCGATAGTAGTAACCAACACAGCACCCGGGTCTACCTCACTCAACGTAGAAAGTGCCAACGATGGAGCGCTAATGGCTCTTGGGCCTATTAATTGGAAACACAGCTCATACTCAGCAGTAACGCCGTTAGTCTCTGTCGGTTTAACGTTAAGTTTTTTAACAGAGAAACCGCAGCCTTTTGCCTTAACTAGAACTGAAGTCCCATGGTCGCTGTTAAGGCGTTGACTTAAAAAGACCTCAGATTGAGCATGATTAAACGAGCCTCGAAGCGACAATGGTACAGATATTGGTAGAAAAGTTGATAGGCAGTCTTTCAAAAACTGTGAAGCAAGTTCACTTTGTTGTACTCGGTCTGCAATACGTTCGAGAGGAGTGTCCACATCAACCTCCATAAGTGCGGAATCGAGATGACATAGTTGAGCTAACTCTGTTCTCAGCATTTTCTCTAACAGTTGGTTTTTCGCTCGCGTATCTTCGTTTGGATTAGCTCTTTTCCCCATATCAAACAGCTGTTTGAATACGTCGTCACTGATAAACCAACCCAGGGAGTCCTTACGTTCTAATTTTAAGTTAGAAGCAATTTCACTTGGCTTAATCGCTATCGCATTTCTGGCTTTAAGCATTCCATTGCCAAAAACTTCATTAAATTTAGGCTCAGTGGACTTTTCAGCCGATTGAAACAGAGCCTGCCGAGTTATCTCGACACGCTCTGCTGGCGAAAAACTTTTCAACGCTTGACGGTGGACGTACATATACATCGCCGCCGCAGCGGCTACCTGCGGTGTGGCCGATGAGGTACCTCCTCCAGAACGATTAAATAATTCGGTGCCAAAATCACCAGCCCATTGAACATTAGGAGTATAGGCAGCTATGTTCGTTCTACTAACTGATTTGGGTCCATAGCACGTCTGCATATTGCCCCCACCTACTTCCCTAGTCTGCCAATCACTGTTTTCTTCAACTAGATATGGAGTCTTATCTAAAGTTGCCCCCGTAACACCGATGACTCGATTAAAACGAGCTGGATACATAGTGCGTTTTGGCAAAATTTTACGACCGCCTTTTACCCAGCTATTGCCAGCGGCACTGACAACGACAACACCGGCGTCATAAGCTTCATTGATAGCCTTGAGCATACTTCGAGAAGGTGCACCAGCCATAGACATGGTCACGACGCTGGCACCCATTTTAATCGCGTGTCTTATTGCTTTAGCGAATTTATTTCCAGATAGCAAAACCACATGCTCTGAAATTTTAACGGTCATAACGCGGGCATAAGGAAAACCGCCGCAATAACCTTTGTATTTCATCCCTGTTTGATCGAAGTTCATATAGTTGCCTGCCAAGATGGAAATGGTGCCATGACCATGCCCTTGGTTTTCAATCAAAGCGACACGTTTGTCTATATCTGTCGAGTCCTTTTTATTACCCAGTCTGGTGAACGAGATCGATTTTTCCGCATCGAAAAATTTTGGCAAACTGGGGTGCTCAGGGAGCACGCCGGTGTCGATATGACAAATCAACGGTAGTTCATCTATTTGCGCCTGAGTGAGTGGCTCGTTCAGAGACTTGCTTAATTTTTCAAAACTTGGTTTTAACTGACTATATTCTTCTTCAAATTGCCATACAAAAGGCTGATCAATTTTGTTTTGAAACTTACTGGACTCAGGGTTAGGGTAACTAGGGAGATAATCTCCAGAACGTTTTCCTACGTCTTCAAATTCAGATGGCTGATAAATGTCACTAATCGTGTCTGGTTCTATAAATTCAATGCCATCAATTGATTTCAATGCTCTTGCTAATTCGTAGGCCTTGTCCCATGGAGAATCGTATTTTGCTACCGAAAACTGTAGCTCCTTATCTAAAATCCTGTGTCTTAAACGCGGCTTTGAGGCTGAACGCCCAGATATTTCTACTTCCTGAATACCAGACTTTTCAACAATAATAAATCTGGCATCACCAGCATCATCTAGCTCGTCTGAACCCTTATTGCTAAGCGCCTCAGTATTGTTCGAAGACTCAATTGACGATTTTAACCCTAGATTTACTTGAACATTGGCATCGCTAATTCTAAATACACCGTCTTTAAAGCATTCGAATCCTGAACCTATCAGCTCATACTCGGGGCTTTGTGAATGACTCAACGGTTTTATCAACGCTTGTAGAAGCTCGTCGAGCTGGTAATCAAACGAGAAACGTTGTATCAATTCTTCGATTCTTTGCGTAAAGGCTCCCCTACCATTGAACTCTTGAGCTTGCTGAGTTTCAGTGCAAGCATACAAACCAAGTACCGCAGCCTGAATCGTCGATTTACTATTCCTATTTAAATCGCGTTGAATGTTTTGGTAATACAACTTTTTATTATTCAATACCCGATTAGCTGCTACCATGGATATTTCTCGACTATTAGAAGCGATTCCAGAACCTTGCAACACGACTTTATCGTTCCTTGCATTAGTCGCAGCATGACAACAGTCGGCAATCCATACCACCCGAACTCCACTGGCAAACTTACAAAGAATACTGTTGATTTCATCGTCAATCAGTAAACCGTCATAGGTAACTAATACTTCATCAATCGGTTCGTCTTGGTTTGCAGTTTCGGTGGTGTCATCAACATAGCTGCCATGTCCAGCGTAGGTCATTAAAACCAAGTCTCCAGCTTTGGCATTATGAGCAAACTCAATCATCTGCGATTTGATACGCTGACGTCGTGCGTCTTGATTGTGTAAGCTAACCACATCAAAGCCCAGAGCATTTGTAATTTTTGCCAATGCTTTTGCATCATTGACGCAACCCGATAACTCATTGAATTGCTCGTAAACTGACGGGTCTGCTACGTCTACCCCAACGTGTAAGGCAAATCCACGTGCTTGTGTTGAATGTTCAAAGTTATCCATATAAGGGTCTCCAGGTCGATTGTTTCGACTAAACTTAATTTTTGTATCGTCGACAGCTTTAAGAGTTGGGTCTGTAGGTTTAAAGGAGCGCGCATTCTCAACGGCTAATCTGGCATTGAGTAATCCATGACCGTAATTTGCACTGACTCCTTGTTGGTCATAACTCGACAAATCGCCGATTTTTTCACATGAGTTAGCAAGTATATTCTTAAGATCACCAAGGGATATATTTGGATTTGCGGAGAGAACTAACGCAGCAACACCTGCAACTCCCGGCGCGGCGGCTGACGTACCGCCAAATAGCGAAAAATAGTCCCCATCACAATAGCCATCTAAGCCTGTTCGATCAGCTACCGTGACCCCATATTTGGTCTTATAACCTAATTCAGTTGTTTCTAATTCGCTACTGGGGAACACACAGAACAATGGTTCCCCTCGATCTGAGTAGCGAGTTAGATTGTCATCTTTATTACACGCGCCTACTGCGATTACATTTGGACAAGAGGCATAGGAATCAAGAGCAACGGCCTCTCTACCGTTGCCAGCAGCGAATACGATGAGACAACCTTTACCATTGCGCCCGCTTTTAGCCGCATGCTCCAGAGCCATCTTGGTATGCGATGGCATCGGTAAAGATGGCAAGTCATCACCGGGATCATCAATATCTCCGTCACTAGGACCCCAGCTACAGGAAATAACGTCAGCTCCCATAGCCACAGCCCATGAAATTGCTTCAGCTTCTAAAACCGAGCCAAAGCCTTTGGTTCTTACAATAATTAACTGGCATTCGGGAGCGATACCAAAAGCGCGATAGTCAGCAGAGCCAGCCACACTGGCACAGGCTGTCCCATGAATCTCACTAGGGTGTTTATGAGTTGCGCCGTTATTTTTACGGTCCAGCATGTCCTTGGCTGCAAATATTTTATTTTTACCGCTGAAGGCAGGATGATCGACATCAATACCATCGTCAATAATACAAATTCTAACGCCTTTGCCCTTGCTGAACTCCCAAGCGCGATCCAGCTCGATCCGATTATGTATCCATTTACGATTAAGAACAGTATTTGTATGCCCCTTTTTATCATCGAACGTTAAAGTGCGTCGACTGACTACTAACTCGGGCTGGCATAGCAACACCTCTTTTTTGCTGATTAATTCTGTAGACCAATCAAACGCATCAAACCCCATTTCTTCGAACGGTTCAACAAAATAGGTGTTGTATCCGAAACCGAGCTTTTGTTTGAGCTTCAGCCCCCAAATTGAGAGCTTTTGTTGACACTGCTCTTTGCTCATCCGTTGATTAAATTGGACAAAAAGATTGCCCGTGTAAAGCTGATAACGTTGACTGATCTCATCTTGCCAAACAGACCCGATAAACACGAGACGGTCATCATCTAGGGCTCTAACTCGTTCTTTAATCTCAGTTACGTTGATTGATGACTCGGATGGGATTTGATATACCCATACATCAGCTTCGGGATAGTGGTCCACAATACGAGCGTCATCGCAAACAAGATTCGGTAAACAAGTGCTGACAATTTCGAATGGGTGTACACCGCTCTGAGTACGAATCACATATTTATTGGTGCAACAAACAAGCGATACCATAGAGCCACCTATTTGATATGACTTTTTATTAGACGATTTAGTAGTCATTTATCAAGTGCGCCCAATTAAATATCGTTGTTGTTAGGCTGTTCCTTAGCATAGGGTATCAACCGTTGGTAGATCAGAGGTCCCTCCCTCATTTGACTTTTTTAAAATACTGTCGCGGTGTCACCATCGCGGAGATTCTTTCAACATCTACGTAAAGATAACTTAATCACAAATATAGTACTGTAAAGCTAATCTTTAGACAAAAGTCTTAATTCCTTTTTACTTTCCGCCTCTTTCCTTTGGTGCAGATCGTAAAACCTTATTATATCGGTAAATACCTGTATCCTCTGAACGTAGTGTTGTGCTTGAACACCCTGCGGAAAATGCTCCCCATATAGAGTTGGTAGCATGTCACTTATCGTTGCCCATTTTGTCCGATCCAAGCCCTCTTCTCTGGCCCTCTTATACGCATTTAGTACATGTTTTAAACCAACATTGTATGCTCCAACGGCAAACCAAGTGCGTTCAGGTTCCTTAATCTTAGTTGGTAAACGTTCACGAAGCTGGTGCAGATATTTAGCTGCACCATCTATAGCTAAATCCATATCTAACCTATCATCAATCCCTAATGACTTAGCTGTGTCAGTAGTCAATTGCATTATACCTCTGACTCCTGTGGGCGATTTGGCGTCGTTAGACCAGTGTGATTCTTGATAGGCCAGCGCCGCCAGTAATTGCCAATCGATACCTGCTTTTCGAGATGCTGACCTAAATTTGTACTCAAAATCAGGCAAAACTGACTCGATTCGTTTATGTAAGACAATCGCATCGTAAGTGCTTATACGAGCCGGCCTATTGAAGTACCTATCGGCCAATCGTTGTGCTTCACCAGACTCTATCGAGCGCTCCAAAAATAAGTTTAAACTCTTCAATAATTCTTTATCGGCACGTAAAGGCAGAGCCCAAACAACTCCTAATCGCTCGGGCAATATGAAGCTACGATTCAAATTTGGTAAATACTGTTTGGCACTCACTGCGCGATAATTAGTACTTAATGCAAATCGATGTGTGCCTAAATCAATAGCGCTCAGCAATTGATACTCTGATCGAAAATCATCCAGTAGATTTAGGTCACGCAATTTATTGATTTTAAAATATCGGGAAGAAGCATAAACACCCTCCTCATTTAATTCCGCAAGGCTCTTTGGCGCTGGGGTACCACGTCTGTACAAAACCGTGGCTTTAGCTTCGTGCCAAACATTGGTTGGTGTAGCTACCCGTCGTACATATTCCGAATCTATAATTCCACCAACAGCGATATCACCCATACCCCCTTCTAGCAAATTAAAAAGTTCAGCATACGGAACCATGTCGAGCTCTAATTCAACACCCAACATATCTGCATATTGCTGTAATAACTCATATTCAAAACCATAGTTTCTATCATGAAATACAAATAGCGAATCAGGTTCATCAGCGATGAGTACTTTTATAGAACCGTTGGCAACGATTTGATCAAGTCCTTGACTTTGCGGTCTTAGATAATATTGCACAGCTGCAAATAATCCCAAGGCTAAAACCAATACAGTTTCAATATGCCTTCGAGTAAAACGGCTCATAATCCCGATTAAATAGAAAACTCTTGCTAACAAGATCTTGGCAGTCATATCGAAAGCATACCGAGAAGATAAATACCACGCAATAAGCAATTGAATAGAGAGTAAAAGTGGTTTATCCTCCGCCGACAGTTTTACGGGTGCCGAACAAGCAAAAAAATCCTGAGTCGCACAAGCAGCACAGTGGTCGAGAAATACGTCAGGAACGTATTTAAATCGCCGCAGGCGACCTCGAAGAGGCGAAGCACAGGAGGTGCTGAGTAATGTGCACGCATAAGTGCGCATGAAAACGGTAGACAAGAGCAAAGGCTAAGACCCTTTCTCATTTAGATAACGCGGAGAGGTGGCAGAGTGGTCGAATGCGCACGCCTGGAAAGTGTGTATACGTTAATAGCGTATCGGGGGTTCGAATCCCCCTCTCTCCGCCACTAAATGTCAAATTGCTACTTTAACATCTTAACTTTTAGAGCTTGATTGGTCACACTGAATCTGTGACTGTTGCCTGCCAGCGTAATTTCTTGATCATCCAGGTAGCGCATGGCTACGTAAGCGCCAGTCACATCCCCGAATGCCTTTTTTTGAGCATCCACTGTATACCAACGACCACTAAAATAAAGCTCTGCCCAATTATGATAGTCCGCGGGCTCAACAATGGTATTTTGTTTGTACACATAGCCGCCCACTGGTCTTGCAGGAATACCTGCTGCCCTAGCCAGCGCAATTACCAAATACATATATTCAGTGCAATCACCTTTGCCGTTTTCCAATGCGTACAGCGCTCCCTTATCTTGTGACGTATATCCCGCGTCCTTTACA
Source organism: Gammaproteobacteria bacterium (assembly GCA_022447525.1). Taxonomy (GTDB): domain Bacteria; phylum Pseudomonadota; class Gammaproteobacteria; order Arenicellales; family Arenicellaceae; genus Arenicella. The sequence goes on along the minus strand of JAKVBA010000098.1, from coordinate 195 downwards.
TTGGCAATAACCCAAGCGTAAATCGCTTTTGCTGTTTCAGCATCATTAGATTGTTGAAGTGCTTTTGAGGTTTCAATAATTTTTGGATGATCGCTTTCAATAAACGAAGCTGAACTTAGGTAGCTTCTTGGGATTGATCCAACTTGCTGAGCGCCAACTTGCGCGTTAAGCACCTCAATCGAGTATGACAACTTT
>JAKVBA010000097.1 GCA_022447525.1 Gammaproteobacteria bacterium | reverse complement strand
AGGGAGAAAAAAAGTATTATCGCCGCTTACAAATACGTTAACTGCCTGCTTTATCACAGCGATATTACTTGGGTACCACTTAGCGTAGCTGAGATGCTACGTGTAGCTGGTAATATTGGCTTGAAAATGAGTGACGCTGACTTTAGCCGTTATTCACAGGGCGTGCGCCAAGGCGCCATTTCGGACGATGTGTTGTTCGTTGGCTTTAAACAGCAGCAAATGTATTTGCTACCGCTTGAAGTTAAAGTAGGTAAAAAGCAAAAACACGACAAGGGTGTACGCCAGGCCAAAGAGCTAAAGCGCTATCTAGTTGAGCAGCTATTTGGCCGGTCAGATTTAGCCGGTCATTTATACCGAGGTTTATTTATCCGGCAAATTTTTATGCAGGTAGATAAGTACGAGTTGTACCAGGTATATGCAAAACCATATTTCTCCAAATTAAAGAACGAGTGCGAATGGTGGTTACAGGGAGATTACTCCCTGGCAAATATTGACGGATACCCTGAAGGGTTTGTGTTGGCCTTTATCGAAGGGGATTACTGCAATGAGCAGTACGATCTCGATCAAAACATTCTTCAGATAAAATTGCCCAGTGGCTATCAAGCGAAGTTTGTTAGCACGCCAATGCAAACCTTACTGGCCGACTGCAATAGCAAAGCGTTGGGTTTTATTGATAACAAATTCATTCTGCAAGGCGAAAGTTCGCCAGTTGCTATAGAGTGGACTGCAGAAGCTGTTGGTGAGGATGAAGACGAGAAGCCGCAAGTAAACGTCGAATCAGACAACGTTATTGTCTATCCGGATAGTCACATGCCAGAATCAATGCTAAGCAGCCAAGTTGCTCAGACAGAGTCTAACTATGTGCCTTTGGCGGATAAACTAAACAACAGCCGGGTGTTAATTGGCCATTCGCCTAAAACGCAAGATGCTATTTACTGGGAATTTGGCCACAAAGATCTGGCTAACCGCCATCTGATAATTTTCGGTAACTCTGGCCAGGGTAAAACCTACTGTATTCAGGGTTTGCTGATGGAGTTGGCGAAACATTCCATTAACTCTATGGTGGTTGACTACACCAATGGTTTCTTGCCTGAGCATCTAGAGCCGGAATTTATTGACAGTGTGAAACCTAGAACGGATTTAATTGCCGATAAACCATTAAAATTAAACCCATTTGAAAAACAGAAGAACATCGTAGCGGGTACTGAGTTGACCGATAAAGCTTACGACGTCGCAACACGGGTAGCATCGGTATTTAAATCAGTATATTCCAGCATTGGCGATCAGCAGTTGCCAACCTTAATCCGGGTTATTGAAGAGGGACTAGAAACCTACGGCGAGCAGTATAACTTTAAGCATATGCTGCAAGCGCTAGAGGATTACGACCAAACCGGTATTAAGGTAGCTAACAAGCTGTTGCCATTGGTCAAAGCCAATATCTTTGCATTTGACGATACAGAAGGCTGGAACGACATTTATCAATCTAAAGGCTCAGTGTGTCGGCTTATTCAAATGGCGCGTTTATCGCGTGACGTTTGGTTGGCGGCAGTGGAGTTTATTTTGTGGGATCTGTACTCCTACGCTTGCTTGCATGGCGATAAAAACTCACCCTTGCCAATAGTTCTGGACGAAGTACAAAACCTGGACCATCGTCTAGAAAGTCCTCTCGGTAAAATGCTCACTGAGGGCCGCAAATACGGCATCTCGCTTATTTTGGCTACACAAACTATGAGTAACCTAGGCAAGGACGAGCAAGACCGGCTTTTCCAGGCATCACACAAATTGTTCTTTGCGCCGGCGATGACGGAAGTGCAAACCTACGCCAAGTTACTAGAGCAGGCAGTACCGGGTTCTGATAAAAAATACTGGTTATCTGAACTATCAAAGCTGAAAAAGGGTGAATGTATTTCGGTGGGGATGCATGCTAATGCAAATGGTGTGCTGGTTCAGTCGGCAAAGCATCTAAAAGTGGCAAAGCTAAGCGCTAGATTGGCCAATAATGAATAACGACGTAAGGGATTATTGTGGCTAAAGAAAAAATGATGATTGATCGTAATTCAGAAGAAGTTTTGGCTCGTAAACGGGAAATTGTCGAAGCAAAACGTGCTGCAGAAATTATTACATTGCGCGAGTGGTATGACACTACACCTGTGCATTCGCCTGAAATTCAGGAGTATATAAAGCACTTTAAACAGCTCGGTCGTTTGGGCAAAGAGCTTCATACTCGTGGAGTAAAGCGTGTAACGGAGAGGTTTGGCGATGACGTTAGAACATTAGTTGAAGCAACATATATTCGTAACGACTTGGATAAATATGCTCCGTTGTGCGCTATTGCCTGTATTCAAAAATTGATTAATGGTTGACAATTAAAGGTTTCGGAGCCTTGAGAGTAAGGATTCAGAAGCATGATAGGGATAACAATATTTTTCGCCCTAAATGGCTTGTTTGAACTATTCCTTTTACATTGGAGGACAAGGATACTGATGAGTCATTACGAAGTACTTTATAGATTTTTAAGAGATGATGTTGTTTCGACTTTGAAGGATATCAAAGTCATTTCTTACAGTGTCGTTTCTATGATAATTATTGGAGCTGCAGGTATCTGGATTCCTTGGTTATGGAATGATTCAAAAACTGCATTCCTACCAGGAGGAACTGTATTTACTTATGTCTTAGCGCTATTAGGCTCATTAGTTTGCAACAAGCTTTTCTTTCACTCTAAGAAGCTAGAAAACTTAATAGATAATAAAGGTGAGAAGGATAAAAAGGCTATAGAGTCTGAATTATTTGAATATGAGAAAAGTACAATATTGTCAGCATGGGGTATTCTGGCGGGTAGCTTGATTATTGTGCTGACCGCTATAGTTTATTCCAAAAACAATAACGAAGATTCACTCCTAGGTTTTATTGCATTGATTTTCTCATGGATTCTCTACTACATGGCTAGTGTAACTGAGGTTCGAGAAAAAACAGCACCTGTAACCAAAGGAAACCAAGAGGCTGAACCAATAATTCCAGTTGTGCCTGAAGAAAATGCTGACTTTGGCGCAGACTTTTTTCAAAACGGTGAAGGTTAATGATGAGACTTACAAAGGTAACCAATTTTGAACCTGTAAACTGTATCGAGGTCCATCAAGGTTTTAGTGATTTCTATGTTTGCGCTATCAAAGCAAAGGATTTATTGAGGATTTGCCAACCTATTCGTGCAGAATTATTGGACAGTGAAGTTGAAAATGATCCCTTGGATATAGGTATTTTTAGGCCTTCTGGCCCTCAGCGAAAAGTTGCGGAGAAAAGGCCTGAGCAAATTGCTAAGTACATTTCCAGCGGTATGGCTGCGTTTCCAAACTCTATAATAATCGGTGCTAACCTGACAGAAGAGGGATTTCTGTTGGATGAAGAAAAGTGGGAGTGGAAAGTTGATAATGGTAAGTTAATGGTTCAGAAGGGGGCCCGCGTAGCTGCTATTATTGACGGGCAACATAGGCTCCAAGGCTACGAGTTAATAAATCAAAAAAATCCAGAAGATGTTTGTTTAGACGACGAGCTAGTTTGCTCAGTCTATCTAAATTTACCGATAACATATCACGCACAGCTGTTTTCAACGATAAACTCGACTCAAAGGAAAGTGCCGAAAAATCTAATTTATCAGCTGTATCAAATCGATATGGATGAGAAGCAACCAAAATATTGGAGTCCAGAAGTGTTATCAGTGTATTTAGCTAGAGCACTTGGGGTGGATAAAAAGAGCCCTCTAAAAAGCAAGCTAGTACTGGCTATTGACAAAGGGGAGTCTCCATCAAGCAAAGATTGGAAGGTATCGCTCTCTGCCGTAGTTGAGGGACTTCTGAAGTTGTACTCATCAAGGCCTTTTGATGATCGAGATAAGTTTTATGCAAAGTCAATGGAAGAAAAAACTAGAAATGTACTGAACAATGATGGATCACCTTGGCGAAAGTTATACTTAGAGAATAAAGATAGAGAAATTTATGAAAATATAGTCGACTTCCTAAGTCAATTTTATGAGCTCGATACAGATGATGATTCTGCTTTCAAATCAAGTATTGGTATATCCACAATTCTTGAGGTATTCAGTGAGATTCTGAAAGAGAATTCAGGGAATTACGAGCAAATCAGAGGGCTAATTACAGATAGATTGAGAACAATTGATTTTGCTGCGATTCCAAAAGATAAAACCACAAAAAACAGGAAGAACCTCAAAGAGGCTCTTTTTCAAGCTTTTTCAGCTAAACCTGAAGAGATATGAAATGCCCAAGCGGCCCACAATTCCTTATCTGTAAAATCTGGATAGCGCTGTTTTAGCAGTAATTCCGTCGCCAGCTGGGTCATGCCCAGCCAGGTGACTTTATCTAGCTTTAACGTACCGTTTAACTGGATCTGTTGGCTTTTGTCGTAAATAAAACCAGCTTCAATAGACTTAAAAAAGGCGATACGCGCTGCTACATTAGGCGTAATGCCAGTTATTTCTCTCTGCTTTTTAAGCTCATCTTCCACGGCTTTATTTAGCCACATGGTATTCGGTAGCATTACACTGCCTCCTGAATTTTATCTTGCCAGAAGTAGCCTTCTTTTACTGTTGAGCTGCGAGTTTGCTGGTCAAACTTAATCTCAAAGGCATGAGAGATTTTAGGTGCTAAGGCTTGGTAGAAATCCTCATCTACCTCGGTGTCGGTAGACAGCAAAATAACCTGCTCGCTAGCCTCTGGGAAGTAGTTACGCACCAGCTTGCCGCGGTGGATAGAATCTAATCGACCAAGAGGAGTATCTACTACTACCGGCAATACCCGACCAGATAATTTGCCTAACGCTTCTAAGATGGCAAAAGCAAATATTTGCTTTTCACCAGCAGATAGTGATTTACGGTTAATGTTAACACCAGCACTATCGACCAGATTTACATCAAAAGTTTCCACATCAATTTTGGCAGAAAACTTTAGATCTTCCTTTCTGGCCAATTTGCGATAAGCATCAATAAACAGCTGCTCTAACTGGGTGACTCTGAGTTTGATCAGCTCTTCTTTAAACTCTGCTAAAGCGTTTTGGCTTTTGTCAACTCGCAGTGTTGCTTTGTCTGCTGAATGGTTGGTTTTCAATGCGGCGTAGAGTTTTTCTAAGCGCTTGGCACAGTCAAGCTCGATTTGTTTATGTGTTTTAGCACTTAACATTAAGTTGATATATTTTCGGCTCAGGTCATCACGTTCCTGCTCTAGCTCGCGTAAGCTTTGATATAGTTTATTCAATGCTTCCGCATCAGGAGCGCGCTCGATACGGACTGACAATTGATCTAATTCTGCCTGCACCTTCACCAATTCTTCGTTTAGCCTATCAACCTTCAACTTTGCTATTCTGGCATCTGTTGTTTGTGCTTCTAGTAACGCGAAATCGCCATCAGTGATATCTAATTTAGGCGTTTGCATAGCCGTCTTATTGATAATTTGACCAAAGTAACGCTGCATTTCGTTATAAGCTTCGTCGCCTTGCTTTTCTAGATTCGTAGATAGGTGTTCACGTAAACCGTCGAGATGTTCAACTAGCTCATTGCTAAAAGCCCTGGCTTGTTTAATTTTTTGATCTGACTTAAGTTGACCTAATAAGGCTTGCATAGACTTTGGAGCTAACGCTAGCGGATAAGTACCATTAACTTCACTTTTAAGTTCTGCCTGTAAATCTTGCTTTTTCTTCACCAGGGCATCTAATTTTGCATTTGCAATAGCTCTATTAGATGCCCATGTACCATCATTTTCATTAATAATAAGTTCTTTTTTAGCGATATCTCGCTTTAATTCGGCAAGGCGGCCACAGAATTGTTCAGCGTTTTCTTGAAACTTTTTACTTTCTTTGGTTGCTGCGAGCTTTTCAATTTCGGCTGCTTCTATCTTTTTAAGAGTGTCTTTATCTGCGGCTTTGCTACCCTTATCTTTCAGGTAAATTTCTAGATCGTTACTCAGGCGATTCAGAATATCGATGCCTAACAATCGCTGTACGGCTTCTTTCAAATAAGTACCAGTATCATCTTCTGCTAGTTCAGCTATTTTTTCGCCATCAAAAAAGAATAGATCACCGATACCAGGCGGCACGATTTCATTTAAAAAAGACTGAACTTGATCAGTGGTAAGTGTGCTATCAGGTATATCATTTACGATTAATGTTAGTTGCTCGTCAGAGCTTTTTTGCCAGCTGCGGCTAATTTCATATTGTTTGTGTTCACCTTGATGGGTATAGGTGAATACCAAGGTTACCCTCGCAGACGCGCTTTCATTCGAAGACAACAACGCTGCTCCGTTTATTTGTTCAGTCAGATACGCTTGATAATCCTTTTTACTAATAGCATCGCTTACAGCACGTTTACCGAGTAATGCTAAGCGTATAGCCGTTAGAATTGAAGTTTTACCTGCACCGTTGAGACCGCCAAATAATATTACCGGTTGATGGAAAACACCCGCTTTGCGAGGAGATAAATCAATGTGTTCCAATCCGTTGAAGACTCTAAAGTTTTCTAGTATCAGCCGCTTAAAAATCATTTAATACCTTCCTTCTCAAGCAGAGTATTGATGAGCTTTAGCTCTTGCTCTAGCTGCTTAACTTGGTTACTTTGGCGCATCTGGCGTTGCCGTAATTCTAAATTGTTCGCAATAATATCGTCCGCGCTTTCCCAGTCCTGTTGGATAAGCTTGCCAATCTTGCTGAAAATGCCACTTCGGCGTACTAGGCCGCTCATAGATGTTTCTAGATCGATAAGCTTTTTCAGCATTTGTGGTGAGACACCGTGCTTTGGCGCTATTTCGTTTAATAGCTCGCCTTCTGCATTACCAAATTGGTTTGTGTCATCGATACTCCAATCTAATGTTAAGCCAAGCTCTGCAAAAACAATCTTTGGCAGAGAGTCATCCCAATCTGGCTCATTAGGATCGTTTAACCATTCATGGCGTACCGCGTGAAGCTCTGGAACAGTAATCAATTCAAGGTCTTTTTGTTTAGCTGATAGCTGCTTTTGCATTCTTAGTAGTAGCGTCATTGCCATCTTCCGATACTTAAGCTTATAAGGGCCTGTGGTGTAATCGTCAGTTAGGATCTTTTCTCCATCTTCGCGCAGTGTTTTAAATGCTAATCGACCATCCCGGCGAATATGGCTTCTATACTTTTTCTTTAGTTTTGGAGAAGTGCTGCGTGAAAGAATGTTTCTAAATTTCAGTAATGGGAGCATCCAGGTCTCACCATTTTGAACAAGGCTTTCCATTGCTCTGTCTTTTGTTACCACAGTACAGGTCCAACAACCAAAACGGGAGTTTCCGCAGGATGGGGTAGTTTCGTCAATAACCATAGGGCATTCGCCCTGGCCTGATGAATCTTTATATAGATTCCACAAAACTAGGTTTTTGCCGCCCCAGGGGGTTTCCCATTCAAGTTCGTATTTATCGAACCACTTATTCTTTACACCATAAGGAGTATCATGTTGTTCTAAATGGCAGAAGCGCAATATTTTCCAAACGTCATCGACGCCCCACATATCTATAGGTGTATAAATAAACGCATTGGAAAGAGTTGTA
>JAKVBA010000096.1 GCA_022447525.1 Gammaproteobacteria bacterium | reverse complement strand
CCCACATGCCAAATACGCCGCATGAAGTCACCTTTTGCATTAGCGGAGTAATAAGCACTAAAAGAAGCTCTCCTAAGAGCCTCTAGAACGATCCATTAATGGATCGTTCTTCCGCTGCCTAGCGGCCTTTACCAATCAGCCGCTCCAGATTTAATTTCAGCAACCACCGCTTTATCAGCTTCAGTCAAGTTTGTAAGAAACTTCAGACCAGTAAGTTTTTCTATCCTAGAGATTGTTGTCGAAAAATGCCACATATCACCAAGAGATTTGGGGACGATATTCGGAAAGATAAATGCAGCAGGAATTACGTCACCACCTACCGTCTCACGTATTACTATTTTGTACGAAGCATCAGGAACCGCGACGCGGAATTCGCTATCCTGGCCCAACCACAATGCCGGCTCCTTGCCAAAAAATACCGGACCACAAATAACTCATATATTACCGTCTGGTCTATAGACTTCTGGGCATTAAAAAGCATTATAACCCGCAAATTTGGTACTTCGCCTGCTGGAATTGTAAGTATGTTTTTAATCGGACAGCAACGGAGATACCTTGCATACTAAGCCAAAGCAATGGATGGACGGCAACAAGTTTAATAAACAGTGTCGAAAGTATGAATTTAGCACTAAAGAAGGCATTCAATGAGTGGCGGTACTAATAGTATAGTCCGACCGAACGGTTACCACCGAGTATTGAAGAAAGTTTTTTCTTTGCTTTTACTGGCGCTGTTAGCGGAGTCGGTTCTGATACTCGGAAACTTGATCTCAGGCGATTTCTTTCGGTTTTATCTTCAGACTACAGGAATCCCCATCGTATTATTTTTTTTGTATCCTGCCCTGACCCCTCAATTTCTGAAAGGCCAATATGAAAATATTCTAAAAGGAGTCAGTACAAAATGTCGCACTCTTGTGTCATCCATTGTCATTCTTATCGTAATAGCGATTCCCTTTTCATATATGACCCTCAAAACCGTGATAGGTATGGAAAACAAAAGAGAGTATGTTAGTTCGATAGAAGCTTATTTAGACAATCCTCTAGACCCATCCAGCCTGAGTGAGGCATTTCAGGCTTCACCCTGGAGAAGCGAAGTAAAGACGCTAGTAGAGTATTACGCTAAAACAGCAGGGGCATTTGATTTAGATCTAGAGTTTAAGCGTAAATTTTTAGGACGATTTATTTTCTTTGAAGATGCAAACCGTGAGAGCGTGATCCAGAATGCCCTAAACCTGCCAGACGAGATTGACGAAACAAAAGGTGAGTTCAGCGATCCTCTGACTTGGTTTTCTCATCTTATGGTAGACCTCGGTGAAAGCTACTCATTCTCCGGAAGAGAGATCAATACGCTGCAAGAAGCTCGAGATTTATTGGCACAATTTAACTACAAAAACGAGTCAGAAGATACCAATAAAGACATTCCTGATTTCATTAAGAATGGTCGAGATATGCTGCAACTAAATATGGAGTTTGAAGAGCTGAGCAGTAAGCTAGCAAGATCAATTTTGGATAACGATAAAGAGCTTCAAGCCGAACTGAATGACCAATTAGAGCAAGTCACATTACAAATGATAGAAAAATGTGAGAACCTTGAGAATTTAGATACAAACATCGCGATTCCGACTATGAATCTTTTTGAATACCAGATCGCATGTGATCGGGTGGGCCAATGGTATCTGTTTTTCGCGGAAGGAGATGATTACCAACAAGCATTTAATTGGTTCCAAAGCGCCCTTTTAGGGCGCAGCAACGCAATCGGTTATCGTCAAAGGAATTGGTTTCGACCTATAAGCCAATTACTCGTATATCACCTTGCAAATAAGCAGCATGAGGTAGTTTTTGGACATTACTGATCTCTAGGCCTACTACCTGTGAACAATGAAAGAGAGAAACTCGTTTTGAGTGTAAGAATCCCTCAACTACTTGATAAATTCGCATCAAGCAAAGAGTTGAGGGGCGCTATAAATTCCTTAAACCTTGAGAAAAAATACCCCCTTAAATTGGAGGCCACAAAGATTCCTTTAGAACTTGATGGTTTCGTCAATATGACAGACGAGCCAGACAGAAAATCAATAGAAGAAGACCTTTTCCAGGCAGTGCGTAATTCTCTCAAACTTGGCTGGAAACGTTACTAATTAATAATTATAATGAAAAAAAATATTTTTTTGAAAATTATCATTACGTGCGTACACGCCGCGCACTTTGCTTTTGCGGATAGTGGAGAAATTGCCGCAAATCAACTGGCAGATTTTGATGTTCCGGTTCGAATGACTTCTTTCTGCCCTGATGTTCCGGCTGATATAGGCCCCCTAATCGATACCCCCGGTGGCCCCGCCAAGATTACCTCGTTTCGCCCTAACCCTTACTTAGAAACAAATATTGTCAGCATGAAAGATTCATCATCTCAAGAGATGCCAGAAAAACGAAGAATGACTTCGTTTTGCATCACTGATTTCAAAACCATAACGACCAATAACGTAAGCGATCTCTCCGCATTATTGGCTACTAAAAAATACAAGTCCCTAGACAATAAATTACAGCAACTGATTGCTCAGTTAAAATTTAATGCGGATCGAATAGTAGTTTTTAATGAGCTGCAGGAAGAGTTCATTTATGACCTTGCGAACATAGGCTATAAATTGCCGAACCTTGTCGTGAGTCAGGGCTTTATTACTTCTAAATTTGAAAGCCAGAAAACGGAATATATCTACCATGCCCCATTATATGTCAATCGGCATACAGGTGTAGAATCAATTACCATAAAACAGTTCAAATCGATTATGAGTGGAAATCTGAAGAATTGGGTCGAACTCGGAGGTAATGACATAGAGATTGAGGTATTGCTACATGGTGGTGTTTTACGTAGAGCCAGTGGTGAAGCCCTACTTCAGGAGTGCGGGATCTGCTTAGACAAGCTAAAAGACTTAAAAGCAAAACGCTATTTAAAGTCTAATAAAGACTTAGAGGAGGCAGCCTCAAAATCATCCGGTGGTATCGCTTTTGGATTACAAAACCCAAAGCATTCTAACCTAGTAGAAATTGAAGTTGATGGTCAAATGGCTATCGTTTCTAATAATTATCCGCTACGACAGAAAGTTGCTCTAAATCATATAGTTAGCTTTTTGAAATGATTGCATCAGCTAAACAGCCAGAAAGCATACACCTAAATCAATCTTCTACCAGCATCGAAAACCTCTAAATAATTCGCTGGTTGAATAGGCTCGAAAGGCAAAGCTAATTGCAGATGGACGTGGTTAAATTTTCTTTTAGGAATTAAAGATCAGTCGTTTAAAGCTGAAAAGCCATTACTTCCTTACGTTTGACCACATATAACCAAATCATTCGGCTAAAAGACTAAAAAAACTAGTCAGGGCGAAAACGCTAGAGCAAAAGCCGTATATCATTATCAGGTTTAATATTCAAAATTTTTGATTACTGCTCCCAGGCGACCATATCCGAAAATCCTTCGCATATAATTACTAATGAAAAAAAACTACAACTCAGATAAGGCATCATTTGAACCCATGTGGTATACACCCGGAGATGGCCCAGCAAATACAAATAAGGTGTATATCTCTGGACAGGAAATCAGGCAACTCGTTGCAGCTCAACTTGGAAATAAACTCGCTCGAAATTTCGCATTGTATATCGCCGATGCTCAGTATTATTGCACTCCATTACTTGACGCAAAAAGCATTATTAAGAAATCAAAATTAGATCGCAAGCGCTGGACAGCTGAGAAATTTGATTGTGATGATTTTGCACATGTTCTTAAGGCAAACTTCGCGGAAGCGGCCTACAAAAATGGATCCAGAAGAAAGGCTCACTGCTTGGGTGTAGTCTGGGGATCTTTGCCCGGACCTCATGCAATCAATTGGATGATTAATAGTGATAAGAAACTAAGGTTCATTGAGCCTCAGAATGATCGAATATTTATGCCAAGAAGGACAGATAAAGACATCTACTTCATGTTGGTTTAACCATCTCATCAAACGTAGACCCTTTGCCTAAGTCGACAAAGAGAATTCTAACCCTCTTAGGCATCTTAGTCCTAATTATTTTACTTAATTTTCTTCCAGCAGAAGTCCGTGAGTTTGCTGCGAAAGTTAGATTTCCATAGAAACTTGCTTTGCAAGCGTATAAACTATATCCTGAGTGTGCTTAATAAGAAGCACATGATGATGGTAATCTTCATCGAGGAAGTAGGGTTATCAGGGGAGCAATATATCAATAGCATCATTCGCTGTCATGATCTTAATATCTTCGACCGATGTTATGGAAATCATATCCCGCTTGTCGCCACTAACGATGTAGTCAGCTCCTCCCTGAAGCGCAGTTGCAATAATCCAATTGTCATCAGGATCGGGGGAATAATCAACTTTGCGTAGTCCGGTGACCATCTCAGCCATCTCTTGCATATTGGCCAGCAACACAGATGCGGCTTGTGGTTTGATATAGCGCTGTAGCTTTTCATAAGCAAGCACACGCGTGAGCTCATCAAACTGCCGATCCGACGGCACCAAGCCAAAGTCCCCAACCGACCATGCTTGATAAAGTAAATCTGGCGGAGTGCCCTTGGTGATGAGAGCGCTGACTAGAATATTGGTATCAAGAACGATTTTCACGCGCCCAATCAACCGCTTCCGCAATCGTCTCTTCTATGACCGATTGATCAAAACCTTCATTATCATCTTTGATACCTTGAACGGTTTCACGAAAAATAGTCTGCTTCACCGCCTTATCCACGAATTTCGAGAGTTCACCCTTTTTGGCTCCTCGAAGCGCTAAATGCGACCGCAACATTTGATTGGTCTCATCTGGTATCACCACTGTCCATCTAGTCATCGTTAAACTCCTACTTATATGTTTATGCATATAAGCATACATCAAAATAAGCTACGTTGTCAAGTTACTCGAAATTTGCTGCTTGGGAGGGGCCCCTACTTCAAAAAGTAAAATTGTCGGCCTAGCTTTACTTTATGACTTTTGAAAAGTAATTCTGCTGCGCAGTGATCAACGTTTCCTTTAAAGCTTCGCCAAAGTTTCGATGGTGGCTTTGACGTGCTCTGGGAGTTTTTCCCAGCTCGTGACAAGGGCTTGCAGCCTCGGACAAAGCGGGACAATTACATGGGAAATAGATGGCGATTTTTCGTCTAATAATACATTCTTAAACTGTTGATTATTAAAATACTTATGGACTTTCTTAGAAGGGTTCGAATCCTGTCGCCCCGACCACTTTTTCTCGAGGGAATCGAGAGAAAATGTTGGGGGTCTACGGATGAGGACCTGTCGCAGTTCGACGTAGCGCAGCGAAGATGGCGAAGCAATCCTGTCGCCCCCACCATTATTTTTTCTGTCGTTTTGAGACAAATCGGGTTCTGAACCCCCTGTTAATGCGGCTTCCCGGTTAGGCACCGAATTTTCGTTTCCGACAGCTCGAGACAGAATTTGCCCGTTTGAGACTGTTTTGTGTGGGTCTATTAGTGAGCATGTATCATCCTCGACCCACGGTAGACTCTTCACAGCTTGGATGACGGGTAGCTCGCAGAAATCCGTGTAGATATTGGCAGTGAGCTTTGGTTCGCTGTGTCGCATTAGCTCCTGCGTAACCCGCTGATAAGTTCCGTTTGCAACGAGCGCCGTGGCAAATGTGCCTCGGAAAGAATGAAAATCGCGCTTCCTTCCTAACTCATCCATCCGTGGAATGTCCGCCGCTTCCATATCACGATACAGAGGCCGTTCCGCATGCGTTGTTAAATCGAGCACCTTGGCGGTAGGCTTCATGTCATCGCCGCAATGCGCTATTAGGGCTTCGGCAAGCTGTGGATGCAGCGGGATGACGGCATCTTGCTTATTCTTGGTGGTGTATGATCTGGCTTTGACGAAGGGAACATCAACATCAAGATGCAAATCTGTACGGACAAGATTACTCAGCTCCGATACTCTCAGCCCAGTGTAAGCGGCCATCTGATAGTTTATGCCTCGATCCCCAGAGACCGAAAGTAGCTTAGCAAATTGTTCAGGAGTAAAAGAGCAGCGCTTCTGCTGTTTGCCGCGCACATAAATGAGTTGAACGTTTTTCAACGGGTTGGCGACAATGCGCCCTTGCGCAACCATCCAGTTCATCATGCCGGAGACGGAATTCAGATATTCGTTCAAGGTTTTGGGTGCACGATCCAGCTTCGAACGCCAGCTCGTAAACGAGTCTGGCCGAACATCGATTGGAACCAACCATTTGCATTCCTTGATAAGCCGCAAGATCATCGCTTTCGTCGCAGCCGTATATTGCTCAACGCGCCCCTTCGTGATGAGGTCAGCGATGTAATCCTCCAGATGCTCCGCAAGCGGACGTTTGGCTGAATCACGCTGAATCTTGGGAGCGATTATGCCCGCACGCTCACGTTCTTTTTCGGTAATGATGTCTTGCAGCTTTTTTTCAGCTACGCGTTTGTCGCTGGTGCCAAGTGAGACTTCGGTGATTTTAAACTCACCTTGGAGTTTGTATCGCCCGCGATATATTCGACCGGACACCATTTTTCCATTCTGTCTACGTTTGGGTTTAAATACGTGTTATACCATGTTGATTTAAAAGGTTTTAGGCCGCGAAGCCTTGAGGGATTCGAGATAAGCGTTGAGGTCGCTTTCAAAAAAGCGAGTGGAGTCACCGGCTTTCACAGGTGGAGCCAACAGGTTGCTTGCCACAAGGCGATAAACCGAGCGCGACGAACTAGAAAGGCGCTCACTCATTGTGGTAATATCTAAAATATCTCTTTCGATGCGATCTTTTCCATCGGATTTTGACTTGAAGGTGAAAATTTAACGACCGCGTGATTTCGTATGGCCACGAGATGCATTTCGAGACCTGGGCTTCGGGCCAGAAGGAATCTTACGCACTGGCTGCCTGGGTGGCTCACGGGTGATTACAACGGGAGCAGGCCCTTTATTGGCGAGCATATCGGTTTCACGATCAAACATGTAATCGAGATTAAACGCCTGATTGGAAACAATGCCACTAAGCCCCGACATCAGCGACCTCCTTTCGATTTCCATTCGTCGTCTGAGCCGCGCGAATCTCGAGCGGAACGAGTAGAATTCCCTTGTCGCTTTCTTTGATCTGGAAGTAGCGGATAGTTTCAACCCGCGCATATATCTCTTCGGGCAACTTGAGCGTGCCATTCTTTTTAAGTTCGATGATAGTCATAAACAATTAAGGTTCATGCCTATACACGACGAATGGCGTCATTTTGTTCGGGCAAATAGAAGAATAGCTCGCATACACGTTCAAACCCTTCGTAATCATGAACGGCCCATTCTTCCGCATTCGCAATCTTGGACTTTTCCAGCATTGCTTTAACGTAATCAAAGACAGCGTCAGCGCCGTCATTTAACTCTACCCAACACCCATGCAAAATCCCAGCATTATAGCTCGCTAAACATGCAACATAGATTCGGGGTGTAGTAATCATATTGTTCATTTTTATCCTCTCCTAATGGCTAATGGTTATCACAGCAGACGCGAAGCGGCATGCATCGCGCGCGTGAAAACCTGGCCATCGCCGAGATCGGGGAGGCAAAGCGCAAG
>JAKVBA010000095.1 GCA_022447525.1 Gammaproteobacteria bacterium | reverse complement strand
CCAGGGTCATTCTATTTTTCAGTGCTCGATTCTTCAGGAGCCGAGAAAGTACTTCGAACCGCATCAATCCACAATGCATTTTTATTTGAGAAGCCAGAAATAAACCAGACAATCCGCTGGAAAGTACTCTCAGAAGATAACAATTACGTTAGCAAGCACTTAGATATAAACCAAGGACATATTTTCCATGTAGTGCTACTCCCCATTTTGCCTGTAAGCGGCACAGTACAGAATATTACTGTTTTACCTAATGAAACAGTAATATCAGTTAAAATTGAAAATGAAAAAGACGATACATATTTTGCATCGTTAAAGCTAAAAAATGCTGAAAAAGAAACTATTCAAAAGTTAGAAGAAGGAATAACTATCACGTGGGACGAAGCAAAACTTCTGTCTGTTCGAAATATACCTTCTAAAACAGCCGTGCTCGCTATCCAAAAGTTTAAAATTAAACAAAATAATTAAAAAGTGAAAAACAAAATGAAACGGAATTCTGCTACTTTTGCTCTCTCGTTACTAACTATCCTCACTGCTCCTCTAGCCCAAGCGTCTCAGACAGGCGAATTGCAATTTACCGACACCAACGGTAATACCGTGTTGAGCTATCAACGTGGAGATGAAGTAGTACTGCAGTTGACCGACAACGATGCCAATACCCAAGCAGATAAGCGCAACAATGTAGAGGTGCTGGTGACCAGCAGCTTGGAAGATCAGGGTAACCCAGCAAAGATCACTAACCTTATTGCTAACAGAAATAATATAGGGACAGGCGACATACAGATTGCAGTGGTAGGCGATGAAGTTGTAGCGCAAAGCTACGAAATCCTGGCGCTCAATAACTACGAGTTTTTAGTCACCGGCAGTGAGACCGGGCTTGAAGATGAGCGTTTGTATAATTACCAGACAGCAGACTCGCCTTACTTCACCCGTGACGGTAGCATTAGTATAGGTATTTCAGAAGGTAATGTGGCGTTCTCGGCGGGTGATAAATTTACGTTTGACGTGGTGCCGGCGGTGGTAACGGGCGAGACCATACGCCTTCGCGAAACAGCGGTAGATAGTGGTATTTTCAGCGCGACGATAGCCACGAACACTGATGGTAACGCAACTGCCGACGATGGTGTAGTAGACCTGAACAAGGGCGACCGCCTGCGAGCTATTTATGTGGATACTGCGGATGACTGGGGCGGTGAGAGTACAATAAGTACAACGGTATTTTACGCCACCACAGTATTAAGTGGACGTAGATATACGGCGGACACCGTATGGGATGCAGAGCGTAGCCCTTACCTTATTACTGGTGACATCACGATATCAGCAAATAAGAGCCTTACATTGCTGCCAGGTACCGAGGTATTGTTTGTCGCGAATTCAGATGACGCATCGTCGGGCATGGAGCTTAATAAGAGCGAATTAGTTGCAAATGGCGCGATTAATTTAGCGGGTAGTGAGAGTGCGCCTGTAATACTGCGTTCAATCAATGAGCAAGGTCGTAATACTGACTGGGGCGGTATTGTGCTGCAAGACAACGGTCGCATTACGATGACGAATGCAGAGGTGCAAGACGCGCTACGGGGCCTGTATATCAATAGATATTCATCGGACAACAGTGTGATATCTATCAGCAACAGTAAATTCAGCAACCTTAATGAGGGTGTGACGTTTGATAGTTGCTATGGCGGCTGCGAAGTAACGGTGGAAGGTAGTGCGTTTAGCGAGATAGCGAATAACGTATTGAGCGGCTATTGGTACAGTGGAAAACTGACGCTTCGCGATAATACGTTCAATAATGCAAGCGTGATAAGCGGGAGTTATCTTGCGGAGTTAACCATTACGGGCAATACGTTTGATAATGTCGAAGGGTTGAGCTTCTATGATTTGTCAGGTGACGTGCTAATCAGTGGTAACACCATGACAAATAGAGGCGGTATTAGCGTATCGTCAGGGTACGAGTCAGGAACATTTACATCGTTAAACATTGAAAATAACAGCATAAAAGGCCGCAGCACCACGGGTGTTAATATCCAGCTTAACACGCGCCCTACAGAGGGAGTGTCGATAACAGGCAATACGATTAGTGGTTTTGGTTATTTTTATGACTATGGTGAGGGTGAATACAGCTTTGATGGCGCTGGGTTATACATCAGCAGTGACGTTGATGTAGCGCCGGTTATCACCAACAACACGATTGTAGATAACATCGGCTTAGGGCTATCGCTAAACGGGCGTGTGAGTCCGGTGTTGCAGGACAATATCATCAGTCGCAACGGTGCGGGTGTGTATGTGTACTACAACGAAGAGCAAGGCGTAGGTAGCTTTGATATTACAGGGAATACCCTCTCGAACAACATAAGCTATGGTCTAGAGATAAGCGGGGGTGTTCAACCGGTTATTCAATACAACGACATTGTCGATAACGGCACTTATGCAATTCGCAACCTTACGGAATACGATATTAATGCGAAGTTCAATTGGTGGGGTGAAGCAGCCACTGAAGAGATGGAAGGCAGTAACAGTCCGCAAACACTTTCTATTTTCTACTCGCCTAATAATACTCAAGTTAATTATTCAGGCTGGCTGAACAGTTCTTTCCTTGGTGGCGGGATCCCTACCGCCTCTACTCAGACTGGTCTTCTAAAATTTACCGACACCAACGGTAATACCGTGTTGAGCTATCAACGTGGAGATGAAGTAGTACTGCAGTTGACCGACAACGATGCCAATACCCAAGCAGATAAGCGCAACAATGTAGAGGTGCTGGTGACCAGCAGCTTGGAAGATCAGGGTAACCCAGCAAAGATCACTAACCTTATTGCTAACAGAAATAATATAGGGACAGGCGACATACAGATTGCAGTGGTAGGCGATGAAGTTGTAGCGCAAAGCTACGAAATCCTGGCGCTCAATAACTACGAGTTTTTAGTCACCGGCAGTGAGACCGGGCTTGAAGATGAGCGTTTGTATAATTACCAGACAGCAGACTCGCCTTACTTCACCCGTGACGGTAGCATTAGTATAGGTATTTCAGAAGGTAATGTGGCGTTCTCGGCGGGTGATAAATTTACGTTTGACGTGGTGCCGGCGGTGGTAACGGGCGAGACCATACGCCTTCGCGAAACAGCGGTAGATAGTGGTATTTTCAGCGCGACGATAGCCACGAACACTGATGGTAACGCAACTGCCGACGATGGTGTAGTAGACCTGAACAAGGGCGACCGCCTGCGAGCTATTTATGTGGATACTGCGGATGACTGGGGCGGTGAGAGTACAATAAGTACAACGGTATTTTACGCCACCACAGTATTAAGTGGACGTAGATATACGGCGGACACCGTATGGGATGCAGAGCGTAGCCCTTACCTTATTACTGGTGACATCACGATATCAGCAAATAAGAGCCTTACATTGCTGCCAGGTACCGAGGTATTGTTTGTCGCGAATTCAGATGACGCATCGTCGGGCATGGAGCTTAATAAGAGCGAATTAGTTGCAAATGGCGCGATTAATTTAGCGGGTAGTGAGAGTGCGCCTGTAATACTGCGTTCAATCAATGAGCAAGGTCGTAATACTGACTGGGGCGGTATTGTGCTGCAAGACAACGGTCGCATTACGATGACGAATGCAGAGGTGCAAGACGCGCTACGGGGCCTGTATATCAATAGATATTCATCGGACAACAGTGTGATATCTATCAGCAACAGTAAATTCAGCAACCTTAATGAGGGTGTGACGTTTGATAGTTGCTATGGCGGCTGCGAAGTAACGGTGGAAGGTAGTGCGTTTAGCGAGATAGCGAATAACGTATTGAGCGGCTATTGGTACAGTGGAAAACTGACGCTTCGCGATAATACGTTCAATAATGCAAGCGTGATAAGCGGGAGTTATCTTGCGGAGTTAACCATTACGGGCAATACGTTTGATAATGTCGAAGGGTTGAGCTTCTATGATTTGTCAGGTGACGTGCTAATCAGTGGTAACACCATGACAAATAGAGGCGGTATTAGCGTATCGTCAGGGTACGAGTCAGGAACATTTACATCGTTAAACATTGAAAATAACAGCATAAAAGGCCGCAGCACCACGGGTGTTAATATCCAGCTTAACACGCGCCCTACAGAGGGAGTGTCGATAACAGGCAATACGATTAGTGGTTTTGGTTATTTTTATGACTATGGTGAGGGTGAATACAGCTTTGATGGCGCTGGGTTATACATCAGCAGTGACGTTGATGTAGCGCCGGTTATCACCAACAACACGATTGTAGATAACATCGGCTTAGGGCTATCGCTAAACGGGCGTGTGAGTCCGGTGTTGCAGGACAATATCATCAGTCGCAACGGTGCGGGTGTGTATGTGTACTACAACGAAGAGCAAGGCGTAGGTAGCTTTGATATTACAGGGAATACCCTCTCGAACAACATAAGCTATGGTCTAGAGATAAGCGGGGGTGTTCAACCGGTTATTCAATACAACGACATTGTCGATAACGGCACTTATGCAATTCGCAACCTTACGGAATACGATATTAATGCGAAGTTCAATTGGTGGGGTGAAGCAGCCACTGAAGAGATGGAAGGCAATAATCCAAAAGATCTGAGCTTTATTTACGATAAGTTTGATTTCTCATCTTACGGCTTCGTCAATTACGCCAGAAATTTAACAAATGGAATGCTGGACCCCGACAACGATGGTATCGATTCTGACATTGATAATTGTCCGCTGTTCCAAAATTCAGACCAAGCTGATTTTGATAATGATGGTATTGGCGATGCTTGTGATGAAGACGACGATAACGATGGCGTTAATGATGAAGATGATGCATTCCCATTGGACGCGTCAGAACACTTGGATAGTGACGGTGATGGTCTTGGTGATAATTATGAGCTTTCAGTAGGCTTGGATCCATTCAACCCCGATACAAATGGAGATGGAGTTCCAGACAGTCGTGAGGAAGTAATGCAAGGTGCAAGAGTGGTCGAGGTATCAATAATTAATGATATAGACGGCGACAGTTTGCACGAACTCGCCGTTTATGAGCTCGATTCAGAAGGTACAGCGTCTGTAACGATCCTCAGCCCCAAGCAAATGACTGAAATCTCTTCGATTTCTTTCCCAGGTAAATATAGCTCTATCGAAACTAAGACGTTCGAGGACTTAAATGGCAATACTTCAAGCGAGTTGGCCATCTTCGGTGTTTACGCAGATAACGAGAGTAACGCCGGCGTCAAATCAAGACTCATTATTAAAGACTCGATAACAGCGGAAGTTTTGAATGTTTATAACTGGCCTGGAAATTGGTACACACCAAAACTGTTAGTGCTATCAGACATAAATGGTGACAGCTACCCTGAAGTAGGAATGCAAGGTGTGTTCTACCAAGGCGATCGACCACAACTATTGATAAAAGACGGTTCGTCAAACAACTCTTTGATGAAGTACTCTTTCCCTTCGCTGATGACAAAGGCTTCTTACAGTCAAGTGGGCGATATGAACGGTGATGGCGTGCCTGAAATAGGAATGATTGGTCGGTTGAAAACGACCGACAAAGTTCAGGTAAAAATAATAGATGGAATGGACCCCACTAATAAACTTAGTGCTTACAACTTCGGTGCAGACTGGAAAAATGAGCAGTGGCTTACCCTAGACGATATCGACTTTGATGGGCATAACGACTTTGCTCTTCTAGGGCGCCGCTTAAGTAGTGGAAAGGTTCAGGCTTTTACAAAGAAAGGTACCGACCAAGCTGGAACGTTAGGTATTTTTGCTTGGCCTAGTGATTTTGAAGATTTTGAGTATGTATCGCTTCCTGATTTAAACCTCGACGGTGTATCAGAGCTGGCTGTAGCGGGTTTGCGAGAAAATACTGGACGATATCAAATGATAGCAAAAAATGGGACTGATCGCTCCGAAATCCTCTGGGTTATAGGTTGGCCTAATAATATGACTGAAGTGTCGTTTCGTTTCTTGGGCGACATAGATGGTGATTTGGTAGAAGACCTTGCGATGATAGGACTGCGCAGCGATCTCAACTATGAAATTAATATACGTAACGCGCTTAATCAGGCAGTGACAAGTGTTTCTATTGGTAAGGACTGGGCGGCTAAGCCTAGGGTTTTGACCGGTACTGATTTCACTGGCGACCAAAAAGCTGACGTGGTGATTTTTGGCGAGAGCAAACGCGGCGAACCAAAGTTTGAGCTGATTAGTTTCTAGATAAAAAAGCGGCACATCAAAATGTGCCGCTCACTTTATCGACGTGAATGAAGAGTTTTAAGAACCCTAGATGTTGATACCCTTTTCTTTAAGAGCACCAGTCAATTCAGGTACTCTTAGCGTAACAATTTTAAGTAACTCCATTTTCTGTTCATTAGTAATTTCTTGTGGCATAGCTGTTTTTTGAGTTTTGCGTTCAATACTATCAACTAGCTCTGCGTAATTATCAATTGCACAGATGTCATTGAGCTCATTGATGTCTTGAATCGAGGCGGTTTTTTGTGCTTCATATTCCGTCTCGGTCAACAGAGAAAAGCTGAGAGTCCCCTCTTTTATAGATTGGAGTACCAAGTCTACTTCGCGCACTAGTTTTCTTTCTAGTTCTAGATTGTTTATCCAGCGTTTAAGTTCTAGAGCTTCTAACGTATAAGACAGGTTTACTCGCTTACTGGGCTTTAAATCTTGTTCATTATTGAACTTTGGTATCAGTGTTTCGAGAAAGTCGCTAATAATGTCATTCTTATAGAAGACATTCTTATCATAAGGCCTTAATGTAAATCTCTCGGCTCCTATTTCTGAAATCATAGGGCCAATTTTCTTTAGGTGGTTGATTTCTATTGCTTTTTCTAAATTAAATTTATCTAGCTCACCGCCACGCTTAACTCGTTGATTATATCCAGACTCTAGAAGTTCGAAAGGAGGACGTACATAACCAATAAACCTAGCGTTTGGAAACACGCGTGCCAAAATAGGAAGGCGACGCATAAATGATTCAGAAGATAGTAATAACGTTCGACACTTGTACTTTCTAGCCTCTTCAATCAACTCAGGCTTCTTTGCTCTTGCGTCTTTAATCTTTGACTTAGGCGTACTAAACAAACGTGATGCGTTTCCAGAACTAACGCCGTTGATGTCTAATGTATGTTTAGGGTAATAGATACCATATTTAATCAAAAGCTCTCTATGCTCTAAAAGCCAGTTCTGTATAGCTGACGTACCTGTTTTTGGGGGGCCAAAGTGAATGATGACTTCCATTAATTAATTCCTTTAAAAAAACTGATTTATTATCAAACTTTTTGGGTGACAAAAACACCCTTAATTAGAAGTTGTTCAATATAAAAAGTCGTATTCAAGTTTTAGTTTGTTTGTTTTTTGTTCAATTGGTGCTAGCCTAATTAAGAACATTAATCGCACGGATGGCTCAAAGTGATGTATCGCAGAAAAGGAGTACTTCTGGCCGCTGTGACAATCTCAAATAGGTAACGGCCATGAAAATAATATCAACTCTTTTAGCGTCTAGTGTATTAACAGTTACAGCTAATGCAAGTGAAACGATCCCCCATATTTTTTCTCCATCTACACCAGCGAAAGCTTCAGAAGTAAATGAAAATTTTGACTATATAAACACAAGACTTAATCAGCTTGAAGAAATTTCTTCTAA
>JAKVBA010000094.1 GCA_022447525.1 Gammaproteobacteria bacterium | reverse complement strand
AGGCTGGTTTGCATGTTGAGCGATTTGATTTGATACGTGGCAGTAGGTCATGTTTTTTATCCTTCCATCATGTGAATCAGTTCACAATATTGAATATATTCCATTATAGAGATAAAAACAAGCCAAAAGTGAATATAATGAAAAAAATTAATATTTTCTCAGAAGGGTGAGAATTGATTGAGATATATGAGGGTCGTTCACGCGCTCTAGTTCGATAAGAACTTCAGCTATGTCACTAGACTGTGAAGTGTAGCCGTTTAGATAGTCGGGCGTGGTCTTTAGCACTTGGCAAAGCGCTGATTGAAAATCTGTTTTAAACTCTTCTCCGTTCCGAGCTTTCGTTATCAGAGATAGGGAATAGCCAGTTTCGCTCGCCAGATCTTCTCTAGTGAGTCCGTGTTTCTTCATAAGCTGTTTAATGCGTTGGCCGCGCTGCTTATTCACTGGCATGATACGATTTTTAATTAATACCTTTGAGGTTATCAGTTTCGGTTATAAAAAAAGTTTGCAGATAAGAACGTTTAGCGTTCGTTATGTGGCTTTTTACAATCGTTAAAGTAAACTTAATGGTGTAAGATTGTTTTTTCATACTTTTGTATATATTCCATTTGTAATAATAGAATATATTCACCATAATGTTGATTCTAGTGAAATACTAGTCAAGTGTTGAATAAATTCAAACTTAATTGCATTTTTTTGGAGATATGAGTATGAAATATTGTTATATGCCAGGTAACAGCGGCGGCGATGATCGTGACGATCCGCCAGGTACAGGGAAAGTAAAAGCGAAGCGCACTAAAAAGCGCTCCAAGTAACGTTAGGGAGGACAGGGCGTGGATATTACGTTTGCTGCATTAAACTCATTAAATGCTGAACTAGCTTTATTAGCTGCGGTTTGCTGCGGTGCTATTAAGCACAAAAAAGGCGTGGCGTTTGGCTTCTCCCTGTTCGCCTTTTACTTCCTTTCCATAATTCTGGATGATTGGTTTAAAGCTGATGATCCTCAACACGTTTGGCGCTATGTGCGCTGGACGCTTTTCGACTTAACATTTTTAGCATGGCTGTGCTGGCTTGTTAGACGAAAACTTATCTCCATTTATGCACTTGTTATTAGCGCAGTGATTGAATTTTTTGCGATATCACTTCTTATGATGCGAATGCTGGATGGCTTTTACTCTAACGCCACACTTACG
Organism: Gammaproteobacteria bacterium; assembly: GCA_022447525.1. Taxonomy (GTDB): domain Bacteria; phylum Pseudomonadota; class Gammaproteobacteria; order Arenicellales; family Arenicellaceae; genus Arenicella. The sequence goes on along the minus strand of JAKVBA010000094.1, from coordinate 6,488 downwards.
GAACCTGTTTTTGGCATTCTTATTTGGGTCACCAATGTCTGTTATGTCGCGTTAGCAATTTACCCCATGTTGCAGTTTCTAGTTAGAAGGAGTTTGAAATGCAATTAATCATCGCGGCCACAATCATTGGGTTGGCTATCACTTTTATTGGTACAGCGGTACTGAAGTTTTTGAAAATGGATATTGCGCGTAGACACGCCGAGTGCCAGCTAAAGAAAGCAGCCACTGATTTGCTGTCTGCCGACTACAAACCCACAAAGCACGAAAGAGCATCAGCCGAAGCTAACGCAAAAGTGAAGTTAAAGCTCGCATTGAAAGAGTGTGATAGTGCTATAAGTCGATTTGTAGAAGCAGAGAGTTAGGAACGGGGCTTATTGCCCCTTTCTCTTATGTGAAAATAAAAGCCCAGCGATAAAGGCTGGAAAAGAAAATCCAACACCTAATAGGCCAGCCGTAAACAGTTCGCCACTCCCGCAATTCCATTTGCTATCTAAACAAGAAAAGCTTGAAGCCATAATTACCATTAGTGTAACCCATACAATAATGGCAACTACAAACCCCAAGCCGGTAAGCTCGTATTTCATTTGAATACTTCCAATGCTAATTCAATGTAGGTTCCCTGGCTATTTCCAGCACTTTGAAAATGAGGTCTTCTTTCTGGTCGCTAACGTGGGCCATGTAGGAGGCAACCGCAACTTTAGAAACAAAGCTTATATCTTCCCCCCTGTTTTCTCTTTCTGCGGCCCTTAACGCGAACCGAATAGAGTCTTCCATAATTTTTGAATCAGGTGAGCCAGTAGAAGCCCTAGACTGACCATGACTATCAAAACCCATTGGGTTGATAAGTTGCCATGACTCAATTTTTAACGCTTGTGCCGTTCCGTCTACAATTTTGAGTGATATGTTTTGCGGCTCACCTTGCTTTAGCGAAGATTTAATTTTACTCCAATAAGAAGGCCCGAAAACACGGTAACCTACTATTTTATTAATCTTCTCACAAAATGCTGACGGTCGCTCTTCTCCGTGAGCAGCCATGAGAGCTTCAAAGTTCCGCACGAACACTTTAACTGATTCCATGATGTGCCTTATTTTTGTTCAATAGATAACCTTATAGTCAATATGTGGACTATTTTCCACTATTTCGAGCCTACTTGATACTGTTCTTATATCCAGTGCCTATATAAATTATTTCACTTTCATTCTTGCACTAAATTCTATTACCTATTACGATGTGAATATATTCAAAAAAAGGATCAATATATTCATGCGAGTTGACGAGACTATTAAAAAAGTCAAAGAGGCTGGTGAGGTTCGCGGAAGGCTGTACCAAATCCACAAAGAACTAAAGATACCATACTCATGGCTTAAAAAGCTTTCCTACGGTCACATTGAAAATCCCCAGGCAAAGCGAATCGAAAAGCTAGCTGAATACTTCCAATCTGAACAACAGGAGCAAGCAGCATGAGCAAAGTAGTTCCAATAAACCCTAAGCGCACACAGCCAAAGCCAGCTTATACACCAACACGTAGAGCAGCGTAATGCGCTCGCCGTTCGTGTGGTGGTGTAAGCGTCAGTGTCAGAGCTTCAGGCAGTTATTCAAAACCGACTGGCAGTTTCGAGCGGCAGTAATCGTGTTAGCGGTTGAGTTGGCAGCTTTGGCGTATTTCGCTGCAAACAGCTTTTTGTTGAGCAGGTTCTTAGGCCAATAGCATGAAAGTAGTCGAATTAAACAGCGAGCCAGCAAGAAACCCTGATGTGGTTTTAGAAAAAGCCAAGGGAGTTTACGAGTCAGTTCTTATTCTCGGCTACGACAAAGATGGATTGCTCGATGCAAGGGCCTCGACTAACCAAGACGCTAAATCAATTTTGTTCATGCTGGAACAGTTTAAAAGAAATTTGCTCAACGGCGAATATAAAAATGAAGAGTGAGTTTGAAATGAAAGACAAAGAAATTGAAATAGAGATTCAGAAAAAGGGCTTAACTGCTCCGCGCATAACACCTGAAATCATTGAAAACAAAATCAAAGCAGAGCAATACCATGTTTTCCCCGGCACCACATTTACCGCTTGTCTTTTGACCCTTGAAAACGGCTTTACTGTGCTTGGTGAGTCAGCATGCGCTAGCCCTGAAAACTTTGATGCAGAGATAGGGCGAAAGATAGCGCGTGATAACGCCAAAAACAAAATTTGGGCACTTGAAGGTTATTTACTGAAAGAGCAATTAAGCAAGTAATTCCTTAGCAGTAAGCGTTTGATGTTGCGCTTTAAGCGTCCTGAATGTACCGCCTGAGCAATCCTCTTCCGTATTGCGAGGACATTCAGATAAACGAAGCAGAAGTCATAAGAGTGTTGGGCTACTCGGACATGGTTAGCGACCTTAGCTAGCGGCGAAAGACAAAGGTGACACTTGGAGAGACAAGGCGTTTTGAGAATGACTGCTAGGGATGTAACGCAAGAAGCGCCCTAACGGGTAATGAGCTTGGTCAGTGTGGTATCGGTCAGTCATTCATCAAAGCGTTATTGCTGCTGGCTGTGGGCGAATGAGGGTGCCCACTATAAACCCCACGGAATTAACCGACAAAGCCATGGGCCAGAGAACGTTCGGATAAGACAAGGCACCGGCAACGCTTTCTAGTATCGGTAACGGTAAGCAATAGGGCTTATTCATCCGAGTTGGCGCCAAGGTGACGACCATGGCCGCGCCTACTGCGAAAGTGTAGGGCGTTTTGAGTGCAGTTGCTTTGCCCAAATGCTGGGGCGGTAAAGCCGTAGCAGAGAGCTGCACATCAAAGCGTAAGGGTTGCACATTTGCGGCCGCGCTTTTGACACTACGGAAAGACGTGTAGGCATGCTGGTAAGCCGTTATGAGTTTGTGGGATAGCACAAAGAATCCAGCCTAGAAAGTCCGAATAGCCCACGTTACGGGTTACCAATAACACTCACAAATCAAAACGTGATTGTTACAGGCAATAAAAACCCCGCTAGCCGTGGAAAGCAAATGCGGGGTTTGTAGAACTAACTACAGGAAAGATTATGACTCAAGTAAAACGTAAAAGAAAGAACCTGACTAAAAAAGTCAGGTTTGAAGTGTTTAAGCGAGATTCCTTTCAATGCCAGTACTGCGGTAAGTCTGCCCCTGACGTGGTTCTTAATGTTGATCACATTAAACCAGTCTCTAAAGGCGGTGATAACGAAATAATGAACTTGGTTACAAGCTGTTTTGATTGTAACTCAGGTAAATCGGACAGAGAGATTGACGATCAAAGCATTTTAGCTAAGCAGAAGCGCCAAATTGATGAAATCAATGAGCGAAGAGAGCAGTTAAAAATGCTTCATGAGTACCGCGACTCGGTGACTGATATTGACGAAGAAAAAATTCTCTACATAACCGACATGATTAATGCAGAAATTGCGGAGCACTCATTAAATGATGTTGGCATTAGAAATATTAAACAGTGGGTAAAGAAGTTCGAGTACAAACACTTGCTTGACGCGATAGAAAAAGGCTTCAAGCAATACATAAAGTTTGACTCAGAAGGTGTTGTTATACCTAGCACTGTAGAAACTTTCTTCAAGCGCATACCTGGCATAACAAGAAATTTAGAGAGCGGTGACGCACAGCCTAACAAGGATGCTTATTACATCAGAGGCATAATCAGAAACCGATTCTCATACATCAACGAGCGAATGGCAGTGGAGTTAATAATTGCCACGCATGAGTGTGGTGTGCCCTACGAAACCATTAAAGATTTTGCCAAAGAAGCTAAAAACTGGAGCCACTTCAGAGGAAGCTTAGAGGCGACAATCGCAAGTTCAGGCGGTGAAGAATGAGCGTTAAATTAATGTGGTCTGCAATGACCGTAAAAGCTGGTAGTCCTACTGCCAAGCTGATCCTTCTAAAGTTGGCAGATAACGCGAACGACAAAGGCGAGTGCTGGCCAAGTTTAAAAAACATCGCTGAGCATTGTGAAGTGTCTCAAAAAACGGTTATCACCAATATCAAGAAGCTTGAAGATCTTGGGTATGTCAAAAAAATCAACCGATTTAATGACAAGGGTAAAACCTCAAATCTATATGTAATTACCATTACTGAAGGTGCGCCAGTTGAGGGCAATTCTTCTTCAGAACCATGTGAAAAAACTTCAACTACCCATGTGAAAAAACGTAAAGAACCTAGTGAAAATACTTCAACTACCCCATGTGAAAATACTTCAACTACCCCATGTGAAAAAACTTCACATGAATCTGTCATTATAGAACCTGTCATTACTGAATCTGTCATTGAAACTATAGAGCGCGAGAAGATTGTTTCTCTGGAAAGCCTTAATGCTTTCGTTAGCTACAGAAAAAAAATCAAAAAGCCAATGACTACTCACGCAGTTGAGTTGCTAGTTGCAAAACTAGGCGGTCTTCGTGTTGACGGTCATTCCCCCCAAGAGCTAATCAACGATGCCATCATGAATGGCTGGCAATCGGTTTACCCTAAAACCAGTGCACAAACTAACCGCACCTTCCAAAGCCACCAAGAACGCATACGCGAAGAAAACATGCGCGTTATGTCTAACTGGGCAAACAAGGAGTAGCACATGCAGAGTAATGACCGTTCACGTTTCGCCAGTGCTATTCATGGCACCTTTGAAATTTACAGCGTCAAGCAAGTATCTGAACAACTCATGGATATTTGGTGGGCCACACTCAAACCTTATGACATTGCAGACGTATGCCGTGCGCTAACTCAGCATATTTCTGACCCTGAACGCGGCCAGTTCCCGCCGAAGCCAGCTGATGTTATTCGATTCTTGGCACCAGGTAAGACTGAACAACTTGAAAACCTAAAGTCAAAAGCGGAAATGCAGTGGTTCAACGTAACGCATGCAATTTCTCAGTGTGGCACATATCGAACGCCAAAGTTCAAAGACCCAATTACCGCCGCCGCGGTTAACTCGTTGGGTGGATGGGTTCACATTTGCAGCAAAACTACGGATCAGCTTGATTGGCTCCAAAAGCAATTCGTTTCTACTTACATCGAGTTTGAAAGAAAGCCGCTAGACCAACTTCCATGCAGCGTTGCTGGCCTCGAAGATATTCAAAAGCACAAGCTTGAAAATAAATCAGCATTCGCAAACCTTGAAAAAGGGCTAGAAGATTTTAGAGCGAGGAAGCAGGCATGACCCCAGCACTAACAGACAAACAAATCAACTACATGGACTTCATCCAAAAGTTCATCGAGCAAAATGACAACTTTCCTACGTTTGAAGTTATCGCCGAGCATTTTGGCGTAAAGGTTAATAGCGTTGCAGGCCACTTGTTGGCACTGAAAAGAAAAGGCTACCTCGATATGTGCCCTAAAATGGCTAGCTATCGCCGTACCAACGCTTTCAAAAGCTTCATGGCTATTCGAGAAAGGAATGCAGCGTAATGAACAACATAGAAAAAGCCATCGCTTTCAGCAACGGCGAGTGGCGAACCACCAAAGAGCTAGCTGAACACCTTGGGGATAGCAGACCAAGTAACACATTGAAGAGTTTGCAGAACAAGAACGGTGTTACCTATGAAGCTGACCACAATGAGCATGGCAAAACCATTCGTTACCGCGCCAGTTTTATTGAAAGTTTCTCGCCGGTAGGTATTGCGAAGTCACGTAAGGCCAGAGGTTTACCGTTTGGTTTAGAGTCAATCAGCATTTTAGGTGATGCGGTATGAGTAATGATAAACAAAAAATGCCAGCAGAAAATTTTAAGCGCCATCCAGAGCTTAATTTTATAAAGGTTTCCAGCTTAGGTCGAGTTTATTCCATTAGAGCCCAAAAAATGCTCAAGCAAGGCAGGATGAAAAATGGCTATCTTCGACTTGTTATAAGAATCGACGGGAAAAGCACTACAAAGTTGGTGCATCTATTAGTTGCTGAAACCTTTCTGCCAAATCCAAATCAGCATGAGACAGTCAACCATATTGATGGGGATAAAGAAAATAACAGCCTGCAAAATTTAGAGTGGTGTACTTACGCAGAAAACAACGTTCACGCTCACGCACTAGGCCTTAACTACATATCTAATTCAAATCGAGCTAAGTCATCAAGCAGGGCTTCAGAGGTGTGGAAGCTTTTCAGGGAGAGGAAGGCTAGGGGTGAAAATCCTGACAAGAGAAATGCTTTTAAGGACTACAAATCACTTATTGGGAATGACGCAGACCAAAGGAGTGCAGCATGAACTACAAAGTGATTTACGCTGACCCCCCTTGGTCATTTAGCAGCAAAAAAACGGGCGGCTCAATGAAGTCGGGCGCAGCGCAAAAGTATGACGTAATGGACGTGGAAAGCATGAAGCAGTGGGATATTCTAGCAATATGCCAAGACGATTGTTTACTGGTCATGTGGTACGTGGGCGCTATGCCCAAAGAGGCTATTGAGCTTGCAGAGGCTTGGGGTTTCCGCATTGTGAACATGAACGGCTTTGTTTGGGATAAAGAAACCAAGCACGGCAAAGACT
>JAKVBA010000093.1 GCA_022447525.1 Gammaproteobacteria bacterium | reverse complement strand
TCATCTAAACGAAACAATTTCGATACAATGACTGCACTGGAAATGGAACCAAAAAGGTATCCTAGAATTGGCCATAGAAAAGCAGGTATTTGAGCAAGTAGTTCGATCATAATTATTGACGCAGCAACAAATTGGGTTATCTCGCAGAGGGCGATAGTTTACACTGCCTATGTGACTAAAGAAGGACCAAAATCTACAAAATGACTGATAAGAATGAAAATCCAGCCAACGACATTGTTTATCTTCACGGCTTGACCTGCGAAGCTACCATCGGCGTGTGGGAGTGGGAAAAGAATATTAAACAGAAGCTGGTTTTTGATATTGACCTAGCCTGCGATATTCGGCCCGCGGCCGAAAGTGACGATTTGACCAAAGCGCTTGACTATCAAGCCATCGCAGAACGAGTTAAAGAGATTACTGAATCCAACCAATTTGAACTGATCGAGTCACTCGCTGAAAAAGTAGCCAACACTATCTTAAGTGAGTTCTCTACCAACTGGATAAGAATCAAATTAGACAAAGGTCAGGCCGTAACCGGTGTTAAAAACGTTGGTGTCGTGATCGAAAGAACAGCTAAAACATAGGTTCTTGAAATACCACTTTGACGTCAGACTTTAACCATTTTTAAAGCCGAGAATGGTCCAAATTTAGGGCAATCAAAAATTATCACATGGACATATCATTGTTTATTCTTTTGGGACTGATCGCATGTCTCCTTTTCCCACTATTGAGGCAACGCTTTGACTCAAGTAAACGCGAAGATTTTATTAAAAACTACGTGTTCTCTGCTGATTTACACAACGCAATCATGAAAGAGCATCCCGATCTTGATCGTGAACAGACAAACAAGATTCTGGAGGGTCTTCGGGAGTACTTTCAAATTTGTTTGGGTTATCGATGTAAAAACGTCGGAATGCCATCGAAACTGGTTGATACAGCATGGCATGAATTTATCCTGCGTACACGAGAATATAAGGAATTTTGCGATAACGCTTTTGGTAATTTTCTGCACCACACACCCAATGGTTCGAAAACCTCTCGTAAAGATGCCTATAAGGCGCTCGAGAGAACGTGGAAAATGAGTTGTATGCGAGAATCAATCAATCCAAAAAATCCAGCGATGTTGCCTCTCTTATTCTCAATCGATTCAGCACTAGGTATCGATGACACCCACCTTAGCTTGCTCGAAACACCCAATATGTTTAGTGGCAAAAGTGGGCAAGGCGGCGGTCACATTTGTGGTGGATCAGGCTCCAAATCCAGCTCCTCAGACGCAGCTGATGGATGCGGCGGCGGTTGTAGCGGAGGCTGTGGAGGCGGTTAGGTTGCTACCTTTTATATAACCACGGAGCGCCCACCATCCACAGCGATTACTTGGCCCGTAACATACCGAGCGTGATCTATCAAAAACAATACCATATTGGCGATGTCAGCAGGGTCACCTAGTCTCCTAAGCGGAATCTTTTTGATCGTCTCCATTTGATCAGCTTGGCTTGTACTCTGTTCAGGCCATAGGATTGCTCCGGGTGAGACCGCGTTGACCCGAATCTCTGGAGCTAAATCGCGAGCAAGTGACTTGGTCAGCATCTCTAAGCCGGCTTTAGCAGAGCAATAAATTGGATGATCTGCCATCGGCTTTTGCGCGTGGATATCGACAATATTTACAATGCTGCCTTGGCTATCACGTAAATGCTTGACCGCATACTTTACTAAAAATGCTGGCGCTTTGAGATTACTACCGATCAAATCGTTCCAAAAATCATCTTCAAGTAATTCTATCGGAGTTGGATAAAAACTCGATGCGTTATTTACCAAGGCGTCCAATCGCCCAAATTGGTCAAGACAGGAATCAACGATCTTCGGTATACACTCGATATCCAATAAATCACCTTGAATTGATGCCGCTGATTCGGGACGGCTATTATTCAACTCAGATACCAATTCTGTCGCTGCATTAGCTGATGAACGATAATGCACCATGATATTGTGCCCAGCATCATGCAGGGTCAAAGCCATTTGGCGACCAATGCGCTTGGCGCCACCTGTGATCAAAATAGTTTTAGACGAAGGATTCATTTGAGAGTGCAAACTGTCGTTATTCACCTTACTATAATGCATTAAATTATCGATTTTTGGTTCCTATATGGATTTTTTCCAAGCCGTCGTGCTAGCCATTGTGCAGGGCATTGTTGAATTCCTTCCGATATCAAGCTCGGCGCATCTCATTTTAGTACCCGAACTACTCCGCTGGGAGGATCAAGGCTTGGCGTTCGACGTCGCCGTCCATGTAGGTACTTTGATAGCTGTGATTGCATTTCTCCAGCAGGAAGTGGCACGAATTGTCCCAGCATGGCTTAGCGGTTGGACTACGCGCCAATGGAACGCTGACGGTCAATTAGGTTGGTTAATCGTTATTGCCACCATTCCTGTCGGTCTGGTTGGGCTGTTGTTTAAGGATTTTATAGAGCTAAATATGCGAAGCAGTTTGGTGATTGCAGCGTCCACCTTGTTTTTTGGCTTGCTATTGGGCTGGGCAGATCGTAACGGCAATACCAACCAAAAGACCATTGAGCAGCTCAATTGGAGGCAAACTATTTTTGTTGGGTGTGCTCAAGCACTTGCGTTAATTCCAGGAACTTCACGATCTGGCATTACTATGACGGCCCTTCTCGCGATCGGTTACACAAGAACGGATGCAGCGCGGTTCTCTTTTTTGATGGCCATTCCAGCTATCGCGCTGCCGGGGTTGCTGAAAACCAAAGATCTAGTAGAATCCGCCGACCAAGTACAATGGTTAATCATTTTGACTGGCGTGACAATATCAGCGCTGGTGGCGTTTTTGTGTATGAATCTATTTATGAGGTTTGTCGAACGCGTTGGAATGATGCCATTCGTGATTTACCGTATATTATTAGCAGGTGCGATTGTATTAATACTCAATTAGCCTCTTTGATTTAGACTCTATGACTTCTGACTTTAGACAACGCTTTGTGTTTGACAACCTTGATGTTAGAGGCTGCATTGTTCGTTTGGACGAAACTAGCTCAAATATTCAGGCTACCCATCACTATCCCAAAAACTTAGCGAACCTCCTCAACGAATTTTCCTTAGCTGCAAGCCTGCTGAGGGATTCAATCAAAATCGATGGCAGCTTAACGATCCAACTACGCAGCAAGGGTGCGATTGAGTTAGTCATGGCAGATTGCATGACAGACCGCCGTGTTCGAGCTATAGCCGAATATAGTCAAGAAGAGTTAGCCGCCGATCATGTCCTGGCACTAAATCAACTCGGCGAGGGTACAACTTTAGCTATCACCATTACGCCAGAGGAAGGCGACCGATATCAAAGTATTGTGCCCATAGAGCACGTCTCCCTGGCAGAGTGTTTGAAAGATTATTTTGATCGATCAGAGCAATTGCCAAGCGCCTTCGTCTTCCATAGTAAAGAGGAGCAAGCACTCGGAATTGCTTTGCACGCGTTACCAAAGGAGAAAGTTACAGACGCCAAGATGGCAACTGAGCATTTTACAAGGCTACAAATGCTGCTAAGTACACTAACTCAAGAAGAAGCGCTTGGACTGGATTCGCCAGACATACTTACCCGTTTATTCCATGAGGAGTCATGCCGCTTATTTGATTCCCATGGCGTTGAATTTGGTTGCGTATGCTCAGCGGAAAAATCCCTAGAGGCTGTTCGAGCACTTGGACTTGACGACCTAAAATCGTTGATAGAAGAGCAAAAGTCTGAGGGCAAACAATCACTGGTGGTAGACTGCCACTTTTGTTTTCAACGTTATGAATTCGAATTTGACCAATTAATTGGTCTATTTAATTAAAAATTGCCCCATCATGAGTAATTCCCTAAAAGACCAACTTCTAAAAGCTGGCTTAGTCAAAAAACAAGACGTAAAGAAGCAGCCCAAAAAAAAGGCTCCCCAAGTAGCTAAGAAAAACCGTAAAAAGCCGAGCGAAAATACACTACGAACGCAGAGGCAGATGTTAGATAAAGCTAAAAAGGATAAAAAATTAAACGAACAAAAGCGCATCGAAGCAGAAAAGAAAGCACTCTTTGCGCAAATTAAGCAACTAGTCAACGGCAGCAAAGTCAATCGGAAAGACGGTGAGAAGAGTTACAACTTCACTTTCGGTAAGAAGGTAAAAACAATATACGTCACAGATGAACAGCATGCTCAGTTGTCCAAAGATCAGTTGGTGATTATACATTTGGACAATGATGTCTTTGAATTGGTCCCGAAAGTCGTTGCCACGAAAATAACGGAACGCGATGCTACTCGCGTGGTTGTTAATGAGCAGGCGGACTCCAATCCCAAGGAGGACGACCCGTATGCAGACTATGAGATCCCAGACGATCTCATGTGGTAAGACATGAAGCCATATTTAGCACAAATTGAAGAATGGGCCTCCGCGCTTTTACCAGCTTACTGGCTAGCGTCGAGCATACTCGTTTTTATCATTGTACTCAGTATTATATCTAGTCGCTCAAAGCGAAGGGATAAGGTTCTGAGCACAGAGCGAGAACAACTCGCACTAGCGCAAGCAACAAATCGACAAAAAATAGAACAACTCGAGGCAGACCGCGAATCTGCTATTGACATAGCCGATCGAAACGCTGAGAAGATTCAATCGCTCATTGCACAAACTGCCGAGCTCAGAGCCAGTCGCGAGGAAAAAATCGCACAGGTTCAGAGTCTTGAACATGAACGCGCAGGCCTGCGCGAAATACAAGAGAATTCCCAACGTAAAATCAGTCGACTTGAGAGCGATATCCGAGAACAAAAAACTAAGCTTGAAGCTGAGCAAGATAAGCTAAACGAGCTTAAACACCAGTTTGAACAACAAAAGCAAGAGCTTAAAAACGAGTTTAGGGTTGTATCTGAAAAAATTATCTCTGATCGCCAAAAAGTACTTGCCGAGCAAAACAAAGAGGGAGTTGGTGCGCTTTTAAAGCCTCTACAAGAACAAATACAAGGGTTTGAAAAACGGGTTAATCAGGTACACGATGAGTCCGTAAAAGGTACCGCTACCCTCCGAGCCGAAATCGAAAATGTACAAAAAATGGGCATATCGATGCAAGCTGAGGCCAGCAATCTTGCGAATGCACTCAAAGGCGATGCGCAGCAAAGAGGAGCCTGGGGAGAGGCTCAACTCGAGCGCACGCTTGAACTAAGTGGACTGGTACAACACGACCATTACGAGAAACAAACATCTTTTCTAGATCAACAAGGTAAGCGTAAACAAACAGACTATATAATCAAGCTGCCGGAGGACAAGTGCATCATTATTGACAGCAAAGTATCGCTGAATGCTTATGAAAAGGCTTGTGCTGGAGAAATTGAAGATCAAAGCTCGGCCATGAAACTCCATGTAGCAGCAGTACGCAGGCATATTGACGAATTAGCGAGTAAGGAATACACCAATTTGAGTTCGTTGCACAGTCCTGACTTCATTCTAATGTTCATGCCCATTGAACCAGCCTATATCGAAGCGATGAAACACGATACTGAGTTATTTGCCTATGGCTATGCCAGGAATGTAATCTTAGTGTCACACACTACATTGGTACCAATTCTTAGAACCGTAGCCAATTTATGGATGTTGGACCGAAGCAATAAAGAGGCCAGACTGATTGGCGAAAAAGCCAGCGATATTTACAATTCTGTTGCAACCGTATCAGAAAGACTAGTGAAGTTAGGCAAAACCCTCAATACCGCCAGTACGCACTACAATGACACGATTACCTCGTTGGCAGGTGTTCAGGGCTTACAAGGCAAAGTAGCGCGTTTTAGCGAACTATCCAGTAAGGCAACCAAGGCTATGCCAGCTGTTGAAGAAAAGAACATAGAATTCGAAACAACCAAGCTTCAAGCAAGTGCTTTACCTGAGCCCGCAAGCGAAAATCCAAAGGGAGACTAGGATTCTTAGATGCATAGCCTACACGACCTAGAAATACTGCTGCTCAAAAACAAGCGCCTAATCGTCATAGAAACAGAGCAAGAGGGATGTTTTATCAGCGGCTTTAATGAGTTAGCACGCAACACTCATCGTCCGGTTTTTTTGTGGTCACTCACAAAAGGTTTACAAAGGCTTGCCAACGGCTTTGAGGCCCAGAAACACAACGGTGATTTTAAGCAGTTACTTGGGCAAATTAATTCGACAGATGTTGCAGGTATCTATGTGCTAATTGATTTTCATCCATTTATAGCAGATCCAGTCGCCGTTCGTTATATCAAAGACTGTTTGCACGACACCGAACACACTATTATTTTTCTTTCTCAAACGATTAACTTGCCTGATGAGCTAAAACCATTGGCCACTCATTATTCCCTTCCTTTGCCCACTAGAGAAGAGTTAAAAGACATGGTTCGCGGCACAGCCAAGCAATGGTCTAAAGACCATGGAACACCCTTAAAGGTGCAAGATAGAAAAATAGTTAGCCGCATTGTTGATAATCTCTGCGGACTTACCATGAGAGATGCTAAGCGATTAACGAAACACGCCATTTTTGAAGACGGGATACTCGACCAAAAAGACATCATTGAAATAGCCAGAGATAAATTTGACGTATTAAACGAAGACAGTCTGCTTAACCTCCAACTCGATTACGAAGAATTGGACGACATCGCAGGGCTGGACAACTTAAAGCATTGGCTTGAGCTCAGGAGACCGGTTTTCAATGGTGACCAAACGATTATAGGGGCCGACACGCCTAAGGGGGTGATGCTTTTGGGTGTTCAGGGCTGCGGCAAAAGTATGGCGGCTAAAGCGGTAGCAAGCTCTTGGGGGGTCCCGTTACTGCACCTTGATTTTTCGATACTCTATGATCGCTTCTATGGTCAAACAGAGGAAAATTTACGATCAGCCTTGAGTGTTGCGGAAGGCATGGCGCCCTGTATTTTATGGTTGGACGAAATCGAAAAAGGACTATCAGCCGTATCTGCATCCGACGACGTATCAAAACGGATGTTGGGTACGTTCCTGACTTGGCTGGCCGAAAATAAGAAGAAAGTGTTTATAGTTGCTACTGCGAATGATGTTAGTGCCTTACCTCCTGAATTATTAAGAAAAGGCCGCTTCGATGAGGTATTTTTTGTTGATTTACCCGATTTAGAGTCGCGCGAGGCAATTCTTCGCATACACATGGCAAGGCGACAACTTTCAACTACCAATGTGAACCTCAAACAAATTGCTGAATTAACCGATGGGTTTTCGGGTGCTGAGCTAGAGCAACTAGTGGTTTCTGCAGTTTACGCTACGTTTGCGGAGAACAGACTATTAGACACGGATGCGCTCGAAGCGCAAATAAAGCTAACTCGCCCGCTCTCTATTTTGATGTCTGAGAAAATCGCAGCACTGCGCCAATGGGCCAGCGCACGAACCGTTCCCGCCTAAGTAAGACTGCTTAGCATGAAAAATGTATTAATCAGTATTTTCACGCTTGTCGTTGTGATCATTATTGGAGTTTTCATCTGGGTACCCAAAATGATGGACGCCAACCTAAACCCCGTCGCCGATCATCGACCGTTCAAAATTAGCTCTCGAGCTCAAAAACTTCATGACAGCTTAATTATTGGCGACTGGCATGCCGATACTCTTTTATGGAGTAGGAATATTGCAAAGAAGCACTACTACGGTCATGTGGACTTGCCCCGTCTTCAACAGGGAAATGTCGGCCTGCAAATGTTCACGACCGTCACAAAGTCACCGAGCGGCCTTAACTATGACCAGAATTCAGCCAAATCACCGGATGACATTACCAAACTGGCTCTGGTTCAACGATGGCCCAGCGACACGTGGACTAGCCTTA
>JAKVBA010000092.1 GCA_022447525.1 Gammaproteobacteria bacterium | reverse complement strand
GGGGTGGAGTTGCGTGCGACGGGGACGCTGTGCATCTCGAAGCCGAGCTTTTTGTTAAAGTCGATCGATTTATTATTATCTTAGACCGATAGGCTTAACGAAAATGCACCTAAAGAACTCGTTCTACCTCCATATAATTTTAAAATTATATGCGTTAGCCTATCAGTTCATTTAGATTTCTGACCAGAGTGACCAGGTCTGAATCGGTGGACAATCGATGATCACCCCCTTTTATAAGTTCAAAACGAACGTCTTCAGAATCTAGTTTTTTAAGAACAGCAATAGAACGTTCCCATGCAACCACATCGTCTAGTTCCCCATGCAGCAAACGTACTGGTATATCAATTGCGATGGCACTACCCAACAACAGATGTTTATCTCCATCATCAATTAGTGCCTGATAGATAAAATAGTCCTCTTCATTATCGTAGCTATTTGGCACCTTATAAAAATAGCGATTTTTCGCGTCTCTCTTCAACTCGAGTCCCTGCACTCTTTCAGGGTAGAATTTAGTCATATCTACTGCACAAGCAATCAATATCAAGCCTTGTACTCGACTCGGTCGTGACAAAGCTACATGCAATGCTATCCAGCCCCCCATTGAGCTACCAACAACAACTACTTTTTGATTTTGAGCAATTTCGTCAATGATGGCTTGCGTGTCGGCTATCCAAGTGGACACCGTGCAGTCTGCGAAATCGCCACCGGATTCGCCGTGCCCACTGTAATCAAATCGAACATATTCCCAACCGTTTTCCAGGCAAGTCTGCTCGAGAAACCTAGCCTTGTTTCCTTGTTTTGTGGAGTTGAAGCCTGAGCAAAAAATGACACAAACGTCAGTTCCAGGAGTATGATCGTAGGCCAGATCGTAACTGGTTCGAGAAAGATATTTACTCATTGGAAAGTCTAGGGTCTGTGGCGAATTCAGTTTCAAACCGAGATTATGAATTACTTTTGGCTCAGACGCGGCGGAAGTCATAAAGCTTAGTCATTCCAAGCAAATGATTTTCAACAACGTCTGGGGCAAAATGAGGCATAACCTGGAGGGTAGCACATAAGCTCCAATCGTTATGTTGCCCATTTGGGATTGGGAACAAGCCATACTAAAATGGACGCGTCAATGGCGAAACCAAAACACTATCCCGGTTTGAAAGTGAATACTCAACAGATCCTAAGTATGGTTTTATCTAGTCAACAAATCACGAATGCTTGAATTCAAACCCAAAGAAGGCTTTTTGCTAACTCGCTCTAGTCGAGATGTCGGAAATCAAATTCAAATTGAATACTGGCTGAGCACAGAGCAAGGCGCCAGCAAAGTGGTGGTTGCATCTGAGCGTTCAGTCTTCTTTATCGAAACCTCTACAGCAAGAAAAGTACAGGCTGAACTATGCAAAGTCATACCAACAATTGAGGTGATCGATCTTGAATTGCAAAACTTCAATGGCAAACCACTGTCGGCAGTATACGCAAAAACTCTAAACCAGTTTTACCAGGCCAGAGATTATTTAATTAATAGAGGAATTGAAACTCTCGAGAGCGACTTCAGACCTCATGACCGATACTTGATCGAACGATTTATTCGGGGCAGTACAGCTTTCATAGGAAATGAACGTGTTGAACAAAGTCATACCGTAATTGAGAGCGCCAAACTAAAACCGTCAGAGTATGAACCCACACTTTGCAGTTTATCGTTAGATATCGAGTGCGCGATGGATGGTCGTCTCTTTTCAGTTGGTTTGGCGACGGATAGACACAGTCCTCGAATGACCAGAGAAGTTATTATGATCGGGGACCCAGAACCTGCGCAAACAAACATTATCTGGGTTAACAGCGAGAGGGGCCTACTAACGAAATTATGCGAGCGTGTGAGTTACATAGATCCTGATATTTTAATTGGATGGAATCTTATTAACTTCGATCTGCGAATTTTGATCGAAAGAGCCGCCAAGTTAAATGTTGAATTAACACTAGGACGAGATAATTCTATGGCGCTATGGCGTCCCAGGAGAAATGATGCCCACCGAGGATACGTTTCCATTGCCGGGCGAGTGGCAATTGATGGTATCGAAGCATTAAAGTCAGCAACGTGGCAGTTCCCAAGTTTTTCGCTGGAATCAGTTGCGCAGACGTTACTTAATCGAGGTAAAAAAGTCGAAGCCGACGTCGACGATCGATTAGCCGAAATTGTTCATAATTTTAATCATAATAAACCAGCGCTAGCAGCTTATAACTTAGAAGACTGCGTATTGGTCTTAGACATATTCGAGAACACCAAGATTCTCGACTACCTCATTCTTCGAAGCAAAATGACCGGGCTGGAATTAGACCGAGCCGCGGGTTCAGTTGCCGCGTTCACCAACCTCTATCTGCCTCAATTACATCGCAGTGGATACATTGCTCCAAACCTTCCTGAGAATGGTGGATTAGCTAGCCCGGGTGGCTACGTCATGGAATCTATTCCAGGCCTGTATAAAAATGTACTCGTTCTGGACTTTAAGAGCCTATATCCATCCATCATTCGAACATTCAAAATAGATCCCATGGGCTTGATTGAGGGCTTGAATAACCCGGAGGAAAGTATCGAAGGTTTTCGTGGAGCCAAGTTCAGTAGGGACAGGCACTTCTTACCTAAGATAATCGAGGATCTTTGGAAACAACGAGATCAAGCTAAATTAGAAAATGAACCTGTTCGATCGCAAGCCATCAAAATTATCATGAACTCCTTTTACGGAGTACTAGGGTCAGGTGGTTGTCGTTTCTATGATCCTAGACTCGCTAGTTCGATTACCCTGCGTGGACATCAGATAATGATGGAAACTAAACAATGGATTGAAAACAACGGCTTTAAAGTTATCTACGGAGATACTGACTCAACGTTTGTCCTACTCGATGAGTCACTGGATGCGGAAGAATGTATGACGATTGGTGACCAGCTTACCGACAATATCAATCAGTTTTGGCGCGACAAACTGCGACAAGATCATGGGCTAGATTGCTATCTTGAAATGGAGTTTGAAACTCATTTTCGTCGATTTTTAATGCCCACCATTCGAGGCTCAGAGGCTGGCAGTAAAAAGCGCTATGCTGGTCTGGTCATTGACCAAAACACACAAAAGGAGAAGTTGATTTTTAAAGGTCTGGAAAATGTGAGAACCGACTGGACCGAATTAGCAAGAGACTTTCAAGAGATATTATTTGATCAAGTGTTTCATGATCAAGACCCCAGTAATTTCGTTTGCAAAACAGTTCAACAAACTCTTGCCGGAAAAAACGATCATAAGCTTATTTATACAAAACAATTGCGTAGAAAATTGGATAAATACGTTAAGAACGTTCCACCGCAAGTCCGTGCCGCAAGAATGGCGGATGAACAAAACGCGGCTCTGGGCAAGTCACTAAAGTATCAAAACAAAGGTTGGATTTCATACGTCATTACCGTCAACGGTCCAGAACCACTAGAATTCAACCATAGTCGATTAGACTACGATCATTATGTGAGCAAACAACTCAAGCCTATAGCGGACGGTATACTGCCTTTGGTCGGGTTGAACTTCGACCAGCTTGTTAGCCCACAAGCACAGCTTTTCTTGTGACTGACATCGCCATTTGGCTAACCTTTAATCGCCAGTTGGCTAACCCTCAATAAAGACAGATGCAAAAAATAATTCCATTTACCGGCCGACTTACGAAAGCTGAATCACAACTTTGGATCACCGCACTACAACAAGCTATGACTGAGTTTAAGATAGCCCCCCTGAGTGAATTAAGTGAACTTGAGGCAGCTAAAATTGACGTGGCTATCGTTGCAAACCCTGACCCTAACGAACTGACAAAGCTTAAAAACTTAAAATGGATTCACAGCGTTTGGGCCGGTGTAGAGGGGTTATTACAAAGCAACATCCGACACGAAATAGACATAGTCCGGTTAATAGACTCTAACCTAGCTCAAGTTATGAGCGAAGCCGCGTTGGCCGCTACAATGTTTATTCATCGCGACATGCCCCTGTATCAATCTCAACAAACGGAATCAATTTGGCACCAACACAAAGTCACTCTAAGCAAAGACCGGAACATCGGCATTCTAGGAATTGGTGAATTAGGATTGAAGGTTGGTCAGAACCTAGTTAAAAACGGGTTTCAAGTTGCGGGCTGGGGCCGGAGTAAAAGAGACACCTCGATGTACGGCATCACTACAATGCATGGAAAAGCCGGGTTGAAATCTCTTCTTCAAAACAGTGAAATTTTAATTATTTTGCTACCTTTAACGCCCGACACTAGAGGGCTCATGAATGACAAAAGGTTGACGCAACTTCCCCAGGGAGCCAGTGTAATAAACTTCGCTCGCGGACCAATTCTAGAAGAAAAGGCTCTGTTAAGACAGTTAGATTCTGGGTATTTGGCGCATGCCGTTCTAGACGTATTTGACCAGGAGCCTTTACCAAGCCAACACCCATATTGGTCACACAACAAAATTACTGTTTGGCCGCACATAGCAGCTCCGACCGACAGAGAAAGTGCAGCCCGAATCGTTAGTGCAAACATTCGCCGCTACTTTGAAAGCAACCAACTGCCTCAAATTGTGGATCGGGAAAATCACTACTAAGCACCCGACACTTTCTGTTTGAATTTCTGAATCAATATTGAAAGCGTCGAGCACAGCTTAGTAGACTGAATGTCGTAGTCTAGAAAAGTCTCATTAATCAATAATGTTCATTTCATCGATCAAATGTTGTGCATCATCAATTTTTTCCATCACCCACAACATATAGCGACTGTCCACATGGATAGCTCTGGTCATCTTTTGATCAAAATCCCAGTCGGAATTCACACTCTCGATGGTGCCATCGAACACCAAACCAACAAGTTCACCTCGCCCATTCAACGTTGCCGAACCAGAATTACCGCCCGTGATGTCGATATCCGACATGAAGTTAACAGGAACGGAAGAGATCGCGTCTAATTCATAATCACCATAATCTTTGGCATCGATCAAGGCCAATTGTGACTTTGGCGAGTTAAACGGCGAAATTCCAGTATCCTTTTCCTTGATGCCTTCAAGCGTGGTGAAAGCCGTATAACGTAGCCCGTCTTTCGGAAAGCCACCCATTACGTTTCCATAGGTTACCCTCAGATTTGAGTTGGCGTCTGGGTAAGCCACAAAGCCTTTAGATTTTTGCCAAGCCATAATAGCTTGCATATATTGAGGCTCAAGCTCAGCAAATCGGCCTTTACGATCTTTTTCAGCATTTTCTTGTTGGATATCTTCCTCATAAAGAGCAACCGCCAACTTGATAAATGGGTCGTCACTTAACTCGAAATCAGCCGGAGAAGCATTCATCAAATCTAAGCGCTTGTTTACGTTACCCAGCTGAGTTTTCTCGTAGAAGCTTTCGAGTTTATTTGACAATCTATCGGCGTCAAACTCTTCACCCAATTTTAAGCCTTCATCAAGTGCGGAAACTCGTTGTTCCGAAGGTTGCTCCATATAACCTTTGAGGAAAACCAACCACTCAGCTTTGTCCACCTTAGGGTCGTAACGACGCTCAATAGCTTGCATACTTTGTTTAAAGAAAGCCATATCTCGTTCTTGATAACCTTGCTCACGCTGGGCGTCCGGCTTTTGGTTTTCTTTTGATAATCGATACAAACGTCGAGCGGCAGACAATAACGATGGACGCTTTGCATTCTGATACCAGAAGCTTTTACGAGCCGCCGCCGCTGACTCTTCAGTCAACTCATCCAATGCGGCTATGGCTTGCTTGAAACCGTCTGCATCCTTGGAGGACGCAATCCAAGCATCCAGGGCCTGCTCCCTTTGTTTTCGTCTGTCTACAAGACCAACTCGCTCAGCACCGCTGATTTGACCGCCGATATTCTTTAAAAAATTATTTAAACCAGCTAAACGTGATTCATACTTAATTCGAGCGTCACTACCTTCTTGAGAAGCTGTATTGATGGCTTCAACCCAATCGGTCAAAAGATTTTGCCACGCTGGATACGTCCAATTAAACACATTATTAACTCTTGCCAATCGTGAGTATCGCGATGTACTTCCTGGATACCCGGCTACCATAACAAAGTCGCCCTCTTCAACGCCTTTAGCAGAGACTGTTAAAAAATGCTCTGGCTCATACGGTACATTGTCTTTAGAGTACTCCGCTGACTTTCCTTGCGCTGAAACGTAAGCTCGATAAAAAGCATAATCACCGGTGTGTCGCGGCCATAACCAGTTATCTATGTCGCCACCGTAACGTCCAATAGCGTCACCAGGTGCATGTACTAAACGGACATCTTTAATCTCCAAGCGTTTATTTAACTTATACTGGGCTCCGCCGAAAAACGACGAAACTTGGCAACGATGACCTGCGTCTTTTTCGCATTCCGCCAATAGCGCCTTACTGTTAGAGTCAATGATTTTCTCTCGCTCGGCACCACTCATTTCGTCAGACAGACCCGTTAACACTTTATCTGTAACATCGGTTACCTGCTTGGTCACATAGACTCTGGACCCCGGCGATGCAGGCAATTCGTCACTGAGCTTTTTAGCATTAAAGCCGTCTTCTAGATAATTGTTTTCCTCAGTTGAATTAAACTGAATCGAACCACGAGCACAGTGATGGTTTGTGATTACTAGGCCTTTGTCGGACACAAACGACGCCGAACACCCACCCAACGAGATCACCGCACCCATTGGGAACCCAGTCAGATCAGTCATATCTTTTGTGCTGATCTTCAGACCAGCTTGGCGTAACTGCTTCTGTATTTCCGGTAATTGTTCTGGCGTAAACATTCCTTCAACAGCATTAACCGAGGGCAATGTGATGAGCGCTATCATGGCACTGGCAAGAATAGCCTTAGCCTTTATAATTTTTGACTTCACTTTATTTAATTCTCTCATTTGGTAGGGTTAATTGATTCGTTGCGATTGCAACTTATTGTTTTGATAGTGTACATTAAACCAGCATTTTGCAAGAGCACATTTACCGTAACCAGTATTTGAGTTTTTTGTAGGTGCAATAAAAAAACACGAAACGCTCATAGAGAGCAAAAACACGAAACGCTCTTCGGAGCAAACCCAGACAGACGCGTGAGGGTAAACAAGATATTCAGCCCTAACTTTTGTGAATATCTTGGGTAGTTACGCGGCTGTACAAACCCCATTACAGTTGGTCAATAAGGAGGCCAAAATGAGTAACTTTAGAATCGCACTAAACGCGTGCGTGCTGTCGCTCGCCTTGATTATTTCAAGCGCAGCGAACGCTCAGTTCGTTTTTGAAGAGCTGAGCACTTCTCGAGACAGGATAAACTTTCCTGAACTTACCACCGAAGAAAAGCGAGTTGTTGCTGAGCAAGCGCAACTTATATTAGCTGGAATTTATGTAAATCGGTTTCAAAAGCAAGACTTCTATCCCGGTGTAACCGATCCTGCACTGGCGATAGCCGAGGTGGTCGAAAACATTGACAGCCTAAGCGTCGAAGAAATGGAAACACAGATTTATGAAATCTTCGCATCTCAACGAGACCTACATCTTAACTATATTTTCCCTCAACCTTATGCCAGCGCATCTACGTTTCTACCTTTGACGTTCACACGCACTCAAGGCAGGAGAAATTTCTTCGAGGTACGAGTGGACTCAGTTAGTGCTGAGCGCTTCGCAGAGTTTGCACCAGATCAGCGCATCCCAGAAATTGGCGACAGAGTTATATCCTACAACGGCAAACCAATCAAAAGAGCAATCAACGATCTGGTTACTATTGGGCAGGGAGCTAACCGATTCGGTGGCTTCACTCGGGCCATGGCAAGACTCACTTTTGCACCACAAATCGTAAACTTACTACCGCAAGAAAATGAA
>JAKVBA010000091.1 GCA_022447525.1 Gammaproteobacteria bacterium | reverse complement strand
CTTTGCGAGCACTGCAGGTGAAGTGTTCTTCTGGTTGAACACAATAAGTGGGCGACTTGAAATAGGTGCTAACACCGAGTTTAAAGGAACCATGCGTGCAGCTAGAAAGCTCGTCGTTTTACCCAATGTTATGGAAGTAGAAGACCCGTCTGGCTTCGGTCCAGACAACTTATGGATATGGAAAGGAAGCCCGATTCTTGATCAAAACGGAGAGCCTGACTACGGCGCCTTAACCAAACAAAATGCCTCTTTAGGGTGGCGCGACTTAAATGGTAACGAGTACTTCGGTGGCTCAGTAACGACTGGGCAGCTAATTAACGGTGGTGATACCACGTTGCTTACAGAGAACCCTTCTGTAATCGTCGGCCCGTTCACAACAAATGGCAACCCCAAGCAAGTGAGCTATGGCATTAGCTGGCGTGGCTTCAGTCAAGCAGACGGCTATTGCCCAACGGGTGAAGCCTTTGTTCCGAGTTGCAGCATCATTCTAGAACGCGCCATAGGTAGTGGTGGATGGGCGCAAGTCCAATCGCATGAAGTTACTGGCGAACTAACATACCGTGAGCTACATGAACCCGAATTATCTAATGACCCGAGTGGACGAGTCTGTAATCGAACAGAAGTAACTAACTCTTCATTTACTTATACAGACACCAACACAAGCCAAGACACATTTTCGTATCGAGTGCGAGTGGTGAATCAGCAGCGGTATCACGTGATTCAATTCATCCTGACGCAAAACCTTAATCTTATCAGCGTTGAGGAGCGGCCTTCATGAGCGCAGTGAGAGAGTTCCCAAGCGTAACGCTGACAAACAATAGTAACCTGGTACAGATAAACACCAATGATTCTAACTTTTCGGTGGTGCCTGGAAGCGTAATTGTTGTAGCTGGTGACAGACCTCGGGTTGTGATAAGCGGCGATACAGTTAATCGCACCTTAACGCTATCTATTGCTTACATTGGCGATGATATTGTAGAGAAAAGCGCGGCGCTCATACCACTTGGTCAGAACGATGCACTGCTAAGCGCCATGACGTCTCTAACAGAAGCTCAAAATGGTTTAGCTGAAGCGTACGGTAACGGCCCTGGTACCGTAGGTGAAATTAGCTTTTCAATGATTGTCGATCCCCCTGTGACCGCTACGCAATGGCCAACTTGGGTGCAAGTACAGGGTGATATAAATGAAGTGCTCCCCGAGACAGCAAAGCGTTTCCCTAATTTTCCTGAAATTGGCGGCAAGGTGTCTGTCGAGCAGCTGCCCGATGATATCGACACAGATAACAAAAGAACGCAGGCGCTGAGCCCACCGTTAAAACGCGAACCGAGTATTAGTCAAATACTGACTGATTACCCTACTTTAAAAAGCACCGAAGTACGCCCAACTGAATCACCTAACAATAAACGTATGATTCGGTTTGATGACGTGCGTGGGGAAGTTCATATAGCGTTAACCGATAGATGGTTCACCATACCTACGACTATTGCTAGTCGTTCGTTCCCAATTTTTTATCGTGGTTTGATACTGCGCTTCAATAATAACAGTTCGTACACCGGCAATATCAAAATGCGTGTCTACCCGATGGGAACGGGCGGTTTAGGGTTGCCCAACAACCCCACGCTGGCTAATCACCAATGGCATGAGTACGAAACCAGTGTAACGAACCTTTATAAAATTGGTGAGTTCAACAGCGAGTACTTCGAAGGAATTATTGAGTACATCGAACTAGATAGCGGATGGCATCAGTTCGATGTAAACCAGTCTGATGTGGGTTCGCTTAATGCTAAATTTGATACCGCCTTCGGCACATTTCGTTCACCGTTCAGAACGTTCTACCAAAAGGCTGATGGCTATTGGTATAGCGAAGATATGTTCCCTGCGAACTTACATAGTATTGGGGCTAGCTGGGCGCAAGACTCACAGAACCCTAGAGTATTCACGGTAACCGATGCTGAAGACGGAAATGATGGGTTACGTTTCTTTAGTGATAGTTTCGACGATTTCGAGTTTGAGTTAGTCATTGTTGCTGAATACCTAAGCCACGCCCTAGCTTTAACTATTTCAAACAGCAGCCCTAACAAAATCTATTATGCCGGTTCAGGTAGATATATTACTAACGAGCGCATTTTCTTCAAGCGTGCTGGAACAACGGTTACAGGCGCTTTAACTGTCGAGTCGATTAAAATGAGAATTCCACATTATGGATAGATTGTTTGATGTCAATTTATCTGCAGCCCCTCATTGGACCGATGGCCAAGAGTGGGCAGAGTGCAACCCCGCACAGCAGCTAGAGAATATTTATAAACGCGAATTTAGTGGTAGTTCAGACGAAGATCCCGAATACCGTGTTGACCCTGGTGACAACTTCTTTATCGGTTCGGATCCTGACAAAGTAAGAGACTGGACCCCCAGAACCCTGCCGTGGAACTTTAATGTTGATAAGGGCCGTGATGGTAACCCACTGTCTTTCTATTTTGGTTTGCAAGTCGGGGAGCGTGACATTGATACGAACCTTGATAACCACAGTCCTTGGATTCAAAAAGTAAGCGGTGACTTAATCGTCCTTAGCGTTAATTATCACCGCTTTTTCGGCATAAAAGCCAAAGATTCAGACCCGTTTATAAAGCTAGCATCCGATAACCGAGGTGGGGAAGTTCACGGCGCTTTATTAAGCAACGCTGGCCTTATAGAGGCGCAAGGCTACGCCATGCACGACTGGGTTTTACGTAAACTCACGTTCATTAACACCATGTTTAAAGTGCTAGACATTCCTATCGGATCTAGCAATGTATCAACGCAGGATTTCGATATAACTGGTACGGGTGATATTGGCATGGTGATCCGTGCTGGTCACACCGATATGGAAGTTATAGGCGGCACAATCACTAATGACAACCATGAGTTTAGTGAAAACGAAACGCTACTATATGGATTAGAAATAGAGCAGGGTGCTAAGGCTATTGTGCGTGAGGTACATACAGTAGGCTTTAGCGGTAACGGCTTTAAGTTCGGTTGCGAAGTTGATGTAAAGGGGCTGCACTCTACTCGTGATGGAGCCGGTATTGAATTTGCAGAAACATCTACCGCTCGTGATTGTATGGTTAGCTGGACTCGCCAGTTATCCGGTGACAGCTTTGCTTATTACTTCCACAAAGACGGTGAATTAAATAACTGCGGTTGTAACCTCGATG
The DNA here is from genome assembly GCA_022447525.1 of Gammaproteobacteria bacterium. Lineage (GTDB taxonomy): Bacteria > Pseudomonadota > Gammaproteobacteria > Arenicellales > Arenicellaceae > Arenicella. The sequence continues at coordinate 5,001 of JAKVBA010000091.1, read as the reverse complement.
AAGTGGGAGGCTTGGGCGTAGTTGTTATTGATCCTAACGCTACAGTTACTATCAACGGCGGTGACTACCGAGCACACCTACCGCTACCATTCCTATCAGCGCAAGGCGCTTGCACCGTAGTTTTAAACAACGTCACAGTTAATGGCATCCTTTACAACGAAACCATTGAATTGCTTGAAGGCGAATCATGGCGTGGTGAAAAAGCCACAGTAACAATGGACTCGCTGCCAGTATACGCGAACAAAACGCTTTACTTGCCTTATATGCACATTCCACAACTTAACGATGCTATTGCGGTGCAAGGCGCAGAAAGACCTTTTCAAAGCGTTATTACTTTACCTAGTGGCGCAAGGGTGTTGCCTACAGTAAACGGTTCGGTTCGTTACATGCCTGCAGAGGCGTGGTTGCATCTTGATCCCGGCGAAACCGCGATCGATTACTTTAGGTACTCAACCGAAACGCTTATCTACATGCACCAGTTCACTATTCACGCATCCCCTGAAGTGGGAGCAAAAGTAGTTCAGCCGGATAGCTTTAGCGGTTCGGGTTGGTCAGAAAATGGTGGTGTTTTATATGCAAACGGCACTTTTAGTAGAAAATACTACTCAAACGGAACAAGCAACCCGTTAACCGCGAACTACAATTTTGAAGAAAACGAGGTCTACCAAATATCGCTTAAATTGGTAGATAAAATAAGTGGTTCGGTTATACCTAAAATTGGCAGCGAGTTAGGGCAATACAGCCATACTATCGAAGGCACAGAGGTTTGGCTTATTCGTGCGCCAGCTAATGCCACACAAGTACAAATCACAGCCAGTGGTTACAAGGGTAACGTTCAAAATATTTATGTACGCAAACTACTAAGAACCGAAACCCCTGCAGTACCAACGCTCGAAGGTTCTGTTAATGGTTCAGAGGTAGATTTAAGTTGGCGTATCAACCCTGTTCGTAGACTACGTGATGACTTCAACGCTGATGTTCATATACAAAACCAAGAGCTAGCACAAAATACACAAGATGGTTATCGCTCTGGCAATGCTAATCGTAGTTATTTGTTTGAAGATGTAACCGTTCAAAATAGGCGCAATGGTATTACGCTTAAAGGTGCTATCTCATTAGAAATCGACGGTATGACTTTTACGGGTGGTTACACAGGTCAGCACGATACTTGGCAAGTTGCGGTTGTAGCTGATTTGTACGGCCCGTTCGTTCAAAACCAGCAGCTTTGCAATATCACAGCTGACCTGTACCTAGACTCAAACTACGGTGACTACACTTCTCAGTTTGGTAACTCAGACATCATAGTTATTAATAGCTCTAACTGGGATGAAGACAGCTTCTTATACAGTGCTCACATTTATAACCTAGATGGCAAGAATGGCTCAGACTCAGTAACCGATTTGAAAAAGCGTTCTGAAATGACTTACAGCCGTTTAGAGGGCGCTTGTAAAATCACTCGTACTCACAAACATGGCTGTGTAACGCTGGCTAACAACGAATACGTTCAAGGCTACGGTACACGCGAGGTGTTTTCAGTAAGCGATAGTGCTGCATATTTCGAGATTTGGAATTGCACCGTAGATGGTGTTCGCTGCATTACCGTTCCTCAAATGAACGACCAGAAAAAAGACTCTAATTATTTCTACGAAGGCCGAGGTTTGCTAGGCGGCAACCGAAGTTCTATCGAGGTGCTTAAAACCTATCCCACGCTAGATGATTTAAACCGCGCAGTAATGACCGACATGGAATTTCAAATGAAAAGTTCAGGTGGTTCTAGTTGGTATGGTTTGAATTTACCCAACATTGGCCTTCCTGGTGTTGTTGGATGCTTCAAGCGCACTTTTTCACTTTCTTCAGGCACATACCAGATCAGATGCCGTTGCCACAATGGCGCGCTAGTTGGCGCATGGTCTAACACAATTTCAATTACAGTATAGAGAGAATAAATTATGGGATTAGAGCGCTTTAACTACCCAGACGGTACAACTACTGTTGCAGGTATAACTTCAGTAAGCGATAACCTAGTTATCAACAACAACAAGGCTTACATATCATCTGCAGTTTCTAGCAACTTTTTTATTTTTGATGATTCAGTTTCTAACGGTGTCTCAGAAATGTTTGTTGAAGAACCTTCAACATCAAACAAGCAGTATGGTTTTATGGCTCGTTACGTAGACGTAGACAATAACTGGCTGATTACTGTTTCTGATGGTACGAGTGGTCGATGCCGTTTAATTAAGAAAATTAACGGGGCTAACACTGTTGTAGCAGAAACAAACGCCTCGTCTTCTTATGATACGAGTAGAAACAAACTTAGATTAGAAGTTTCAAACACAGGAATATCGCTATTTTTAAACGATGATCGAGTTTTATCTACTGATGATAATTATTTATCTGGGCAAGGTAAGACAGGTTTTAAAATGGACGACCCATCTATAGCGATTAATTGGGTGTCTTACCAAACAGTGGAGCTTCAAACAGTAGTACAATCTGGTAAAGCCCTTAGTGCTAGCAAACTAGGTCAAATTGTGCCTATTCATAGCACAATGTCAGCCATTGGTATTACAAAAGAATATTGGCCTACTGTGATACGTGGGGACAAAGTTCCGAACTGGCCTTCAACTAAATACCCGCTGATTATGTACTCATCACCCGATCATTATGACGGGGAAGAAAACTCTGGGATATATGTTCGTGTATATAACGCCGAGTTGGGGGGGCCTACAGAAACTGCGGCGTGGGAAGAGTGGCAAAACGTTTCTAATCGTTCTGAATTTTCACATATATCTACTAAAACTAACCCTATATTTAGTGAAAGTGTGGCTACGAGTGAAACCCCCTCGGTTATAGTAAGTAGTGGCAATGTATATCTTTTCACTCATAATATTTTAAACCCAGGTGGCACTGGGAGTCCTGATCAGGGAACTTCTCTAGCAAAAGGTGTAAACGGAATAGACTTTACGAGTATTGCATCCCCGTTGTTAAGCTATAACGCTGCAAAAGAACAAGGTACGATGCACACGGGTTACGCAAACATTATAGAAAACCCTATACCTACTTTACCTTATCAATTTATTGTCAGTTCGGCGCACGGTGGGGGTGGAATTGAAAGAGGACCGACAGCAGCAATTTGGGGTACTAACGATATTGAAGACCCGAATGCCTATAAAGTAATAACCACTTTCGACAGAATTCGAGAGCAAGCGTTAATTAATGGCTATACCCCCGATGGATGGACTGGCGTGCTGTGGGTAATAATGATCCACAACATAGCAACAATAAAAAAGGATGGGGCTTATTACCGACTGGTACTAAACCTCAGAAAAGATGTTGTTTCTGGGGGGAATGGTGAGCCTTTAATGCCTATAGAGGTGTTAGTTGATGAAAACTTTAATGTTGTATCTAAACCTAATTTGTTTACTAGCTTGGGTTCTACTGGTGAGTTTGATGAATGGGAAATGACTCATTACAGTGAAGTTCAGTACAACGGAAAAATCTATGGCTTTTATAGAGGCGTAGATAATACAAATTCCTCTTCTATGGGGATGCTCGATGTATCTGAGATTGATTACAACTGGGAAATAACACACCCTCGCTCTAATCAAACTGAGCTTCTTAAAGCTAATCAAGGAAATTATGACGCTATATCTGCAACATCCAGCCCTACGGTTAACGCTGATGGATTAATGGAGTTTCCACTTGATGCCAGTGGAAATGAAAATAAGATAAGTCTTGGTACTTATACACTGTCTGATTATGACGTACTGGAATTTAAAGTAAAAAGACAAGCTCAAACCGGCACCCAAGACATTTATGGTGAAATAGGCTTCTTCGATAGTGTAGAAAACCCTAGTCAGTCGTTTAGATTTATATGGCCTGATTCTAATAACGCACTAAGGTTTAACCTTTTAGCCAATGGTACAAATGAAGATTTTCCTGAATCTCGCAAGATAGTGGGTAACTATGGCATATACACTGCCGATAGCGACAATGAGCACTATAATTCACGTATTTGGTACGGAATACGAGTAATACCATCGCTACGACTGGTTCAGTTACTTGGTGGTGTCAATGTAATTAATGAATATTACTTAAAAGACATCGATGTTGATCAACCAATGAACTTGTTGATGAAATTCTCTACCCCTAGCGGGGAGAATACTTCAATGGAAGTCGAAGAAATCACTGTTCACTCTTATTCCAATGAAGCAAGAGGGGCTACGACACCAACCGTTAATGCAGGGGTAAATGATGCTGGTCTGGTAGGTGACACTGTTCAGTTAAATGGTACAGCTAGTGACTATGATACCTTGGAATGGACTTGCACTAGTGGTCAAACACCTGTTTTTTCAGATGTTACTATTTTAAATCCAACAATCACTTTTGAAGAAGCTGGTGTACATAACCTTCGTTTAACGGCAACGAACGCACAAGGCAGTACCAGTGATGATGTGGAGTTTGTTATAACCGAAGAAGTGGATAGTACGCCCCCACAAATAACATTTGAGGGGGGTAGCACTATAACTCTAATGGTAGGTGACTCATATACCCCACAAGTCACAGCTATTGATGCTAACGACGGAACGTTGACACCTACTATTTCAAACCCTGTTGATACTAGTACTGCCGGAACCTATACAGTAACCGCAACCGCAACGGACGCAGCGGGCAACGTAGGTTCGGCAACACAAACCGTCATTGTAGAGGAAGTTCCAGTGAACCAACCGCCAACCGCGAACGCTGGTTCCGACCAATCGGTAGCAGCAGCAACGCAATTCACGCTCGACGGTACCGGTTCGCAAGATACTGACGGCAATATAGTTGAATGGCGCTGGACACAAACTGCTGGCGATACAGTAACACTTGACCTAGAAAACCCTGCACGGCCTACGGCAACGTCTCCAAGCAAAACAACCGCGCAGCGCTTAACGTTTCAGCTTGTCACTGTTGACGATGAAGGTGCAGTTAGCTCCCCTTCCCTGGTTAACATTGACGTTGCTG
>JAKVBA010000090.1 GCA_022447525.1 Gammaproteobacteria bacterium | reverse complement strand
CATGCTTACTAAATCTCCATATTGGAGGCGTTATGAGCAACAAAAATATTCCTAATCCGGAAGTTGTGCCTGTTGTCGAAACAGACTCGACAACATTAAACGGCACCACTGTTTCACCTCTTAAATCGTCACCCTTGTTTGGATGGCTTTTCGCGGGTTCAGATCTATTATCTGCAAAGTTAGACCAAGCTGCAGGTGTGGTTAGCCAGAGAATCGACGATACTCACGAAACTATTAATGCTATGCAAGTTAAAGGACTTGAAGTGGAAAGTGAACTTAGACGTACACTTAACCCATTTGCTCTAGTCGATACTGCACAAAAGCTGGTGGCATCAACGCCATTATTTTCAGCATTATCAGGTGGTCAAAAACGTCAAAAGAAAGAACAGCAGCTTGAAATGTTGAGTGCAAAAGTGGATTTGCTCGTCGAGCAAGTAGCCCTTTTAGCTGCAAAAGAGGCGGCTAAAAAAGCCGAAGCGACAAGTACTGCAAGCAAGGCTACTGCCACTAAAAGAGCAGCATCTACAAGTGCCTCAGCTAAGTCGACTACGACTTCATCAACGACTACGGGCACTCGCAAATCGAAAACAGCAAAAACAGCCACTACAACGGCCGCTTCATCGTCTAGTTCGACTAAAAAGGCCGCTACTGGAACAGCTAACAAGCGCACTGGGGCGAAGTCGACGGCAGCTAAGAGTACCGCGCGTAAGACAACAGCTAGTACTAAAGCGACACCACCCAAAAATACGACTAAAAGTACATCGAGTTCGTCTGACACCACTAAGAGCGACGAGTAAACGCCCTTAGATTATAAAAGACAGAAGTCAATATTGGCAGTAGCGCCAATTTTATACACAAATATATTGATTGGCGCTATTTCGTTCCGAAAGCTCCTTTAGAGTCTCTGTGTTTTTAAAGAATGTGGCTCGCCTCGCATCGGCGACTTAACACCATAACTCTGATTCGTGAGTTTGAACAAAAATTTTCAGCACTAGTTGCAATACGTGTTCAAGCGACCATTACGGTATAAATCATGCTTTAACGGTTGAGACGAGGAGCTTTATATTTACTTTGAGAATTTAAGATTCTGAAACTTGAAAACAAAGTTCATTTATATGTTAGTGACAAAAATTTTGAATGAGCTAGCTTCGGCAAATAACAGAATGACCCGACTACCTATTTCGTTGCCCAAGCATTGCCTCAACTGATATAGACAAAGCCACCAAGTCAAGGGCGTTGCGACGCTATGTGCGAATGTTAGCATGACGCTGACCTGCTGTTAACTTCGGTTTCCTGCCTAGTGCACCGCAGATGTTTGCTGCTTAAAACCTAAATTTTTTGGCTATGAACTCTTTGGTAATTAAACAATCGATAATCCTAATCAGTAAGGTTGAGGCCATCACTGCGATAAACAGCGCGAAAAGGAGTTTTTGTTTCATACTTAGTGAGTTGAGAAGGTACAAATCCCCATTCTATTTGAACGGTGAAGTGTATTCTTCATGCTAAAGCTCTGTCTTAGCTAGGCTAGCAACTTAATGTTAAATGAATACCGACTCTAGCATCCTAATTAAACAAAAAGTGGCAAAGAAAAATACAAAAGTATGTCAAAAAAATTTACGGCTTTCGTTGGGGTTTATAAAAAACATATATTTATCATAGGGTTGTTTTCTGGTTTGAATTTTGCTTAAGTGAGGGCGGTGCTGCTTCTAATCAGGCGTTTTGGGGCGGCTTTAGTTTGTATATGGAAATAATTATTAAAGGTCAACCTTATGAAAATTAAAACAGCTTTCGCCTGTGCAGCGGCTGCGTTTGTAGTAGCTTCTCCTGCTTTCGCTTCACATTTTCGTGGAGCAGCATTAGTTCCGACGGTCAATGAGAACGGCATCCTTAATATCAACGCAAAATCATTTTGGCGTACTACCTTTGTTGGTGACGTGAGGAGTGTTCAAATTAGCGGTGGCTCCCTCACAAGCCCAGTGTCTATCAGTGGTGATTCAAAAACAATTGATAACACCTCAGATACCCGCCGTGCTGAAGTGGTCGAATCGTTTTCTTATCAATTACCGGGTGCTGGTTTATACACATTGGAGTGGGGAAGTTGCTGTTGGGTTTCTGGGGTCGAAAACGCAGCAGAAGGCAATTATTCAACTCAATCAAAAATTTATTGGGACGGCAGTACTGCCAATTCGCCCATTATTTTCGACCTAGAAAATATTCAGCAGGAAGTCGTAAATAACATACCTTATTCAGATAATTTGGATGTTCTTGGCAGTGTGAGCTACGACGACACATATATATCTGAAAGCATGACCCGGCAAGCGACCGGTTTTAGTATAGATAGTTCTGGGCAAATTAATATACCCTCTCCAAACTTCCCTGAAAATACTTCCAATGTCGGCGCTGACCAAGCGTTTAGTGGTCGTATAACCGCTACTGATGACAGCATGGTCGAGTTCGTTTGGTTGTTTGATGCAGTATCGCAGCAATCAAATAACCTCGCACCTACTGTAGCAGATACCGTGGTAAACGCTCTGGTGGGCGATACTGTGAGCGGAACATTAGATGTTACTGATCCTGACGGTGACCCGTTATCTGCTAGCCTAATTGCCTTCCAAGATTCATTTGGTAATTTGCTAAATGGATTTAACTTTGACGCAAATACGCTCAACTTTACTTGGAATACTGCTGGTCTTTCAGCAGGCGCGTATTACGCAACGTTTCAAGGAAGCGATGGGTCATTGACAGACCGAGGTACATATACATTCAACCTGTCTACGGGCCAGAATCAGGGGCCGTCTAACCCTGTAACTGAACCAGCTTCTGTACTTTTAACAGGGTTAAGCGCTCTAACAATACTCGGCTTCAGACGCAAAAAGGCGAAACTTAATAAGTAGAGTCTGCCAAAATAAGGGAGGGAAATCCTCCCTCTTTATTTCTTAAAAATCGAATTATGTTTGTAGCGGGCAGTTGAAGTATCAGGGAGTGTTCTATGCTACGGGTTACATTACTTACAAGATTTGTTGTTCTGTTTTTAACAGTGTGTTGGACAACAATTGCCGGTGCAGTCATTGTAAGCACGACATCTAAAGATCTCAGAGACAGTCGAGCGCTTAATCAATCTGAATTGATGCGCATGCTGAATCAGCAGCAATTCTCTATTCATACAGACTACCTTGGACAGTTTTATACCTCTCCGCCACTGAAGTCGGAAGCTCAGGACTCGCAAGCTCTCGCACTGATTTTTAAATTATTGCAAGACAAAGACTCAAGAGTTCCTGTTGCCATCGCAAACTACATAAGAAAACACCCCACAGATCTAAACGGCTTCTACCTCGCGGCCCTAAACCTATTAGAGCAGAAAAAATATAGCCAAGCTGAGCAAGCGCTTACGAAAATAACGGCTTCTAAACCAACCCTCTCGGCAGCTCACACTCTTCAAGGATTAGCCAGGTTTGCTCAGGGGAAATTCAGCGGGGGCTATGCGGCATTCAAAGCAGCTATCGTGCAACCTGAGCCCGATTTACGGGCTTATCCTTACCTGATCTGGTATGCAATACGCAAAGGGCAGAGCGAGGCGGCTACAGCATTTGCTGAAAAGCAAGTGGTCACTTTGGGCACGAGCGAGGTAAGTCTAGCGGCGTTAGAATTGAGCGAAGTTTATAGGCTTTTCGGTAAACATCAGGAAAATTCAGCATTCCTATCTTCTGTACTAGCGAACTCCAATCCTCCCTCTTCGCTGCAGTATGTGGAAGCGATAGTTCGGCTAGTGGAATCCTTGTCACTACAAGGGCGAGTAAAAGAGACAAAAGAATGGTTAAAGGAAATAATAGATGAGCCAGGCTATGAGTCTATTCCCGCCATTTTTGCCAGAAGCCGTATTGCTGCGCTTGAGGAAAAGCCAGAGCAGGGGTTAAAGTTACTTTCTAATATGGAAGTAACAGGAGCAGCGTTAGAACGCCAGCGCCTTGCACTAATGGCTAAACTCTATCTCGTTGATGGCAAGCAGGATGAAGCCCGGGAAACACTGTTGGAGTACGAAAAGCAATTACCATTACCTCCAGTATTGAGCGATGTACAGGAATACACCAGCCTGATGGTTCTTGCGGGGGCAGGTAATTCCGCACTGGACTGGGTGAAGGGATTAATTAAAACCCTACCTAAAGCGCCTGCTTACCGACTCCTCTATGCAGAATTATTGTACAAAGCTGGAGACGTTTCTACAGCTCAGAAAGAGCTAGCTGTTTTACTCAACGATTTTAGTGAATTTTCAGCCGCCTGGTATACGAAAGGTATCTGGCACTACGGAGAGGGCAATAACGAACAGGCCAAGAGCGCATTTAGGGAAGCGGTAAAAGCTGAACCAGAGAAAGTCTCATACTGGTTGGCTTTGGTTGGGGCTATGCACGACCATCGTGAGCATCAACATGCTGAAGGTACAGCAGCTATTGACCACAAAGGTGTACTGCCGATATTTGACGAAGCACTTAAATACAATCCGTACTCTTATGCACTGCTTTATGAAAAAGGAATCACGGCCTATTCCGGAAGCCAGTTGGACATTGCCAAAAAGGCATTCTCTCGGGCGCGAGAGCTGTCGCCCTTATTTGTCTCAGCAATTGCAATGGAAGCAATAACCAATGCAGATCTCAATATAGAGCTTGAGGTTTCAAAGGAAAGGCTTATTCAGTCAGAGTCGCTGTCGCCGGGCAACCCTGCGATTATCGATGCATTAGGCTGGGTCGAAACACGCTCGAATAATTATGCAAAGGCTGAGGAGTACTACGAGCAGGCGTTAACGATGATGCCCAATGACGGCGCTGTATTAGCTCATAAAAGTATTAATGCTTTTTCCAAGGGCGATAAAATAGAAGCAAGAAAAGGTGTTCTGGCGGCTTTAAAAGAAACCTTGCCTGACCACATCACCGATGAACTCAGAGCCGTTTTGATTGAGGTAGAGCCGTCAACATCTAAAACACTACCTATTCATAAAATAAATAATTTTGGTGTTGGTAGAAAAATCGGTAATGTTACTCTGACTCAGGTTGAAGGTGCTGTCGAGGTATCTGTAAGTTCTGTTGAGCTTGACGCTGGTGAATATGGTATGCACTTCCATGAGCGGCCCTCATGCGCTCCAGGAATGAAAGGAAAAGATAGGTTAGCGGGGCTTTCTGCAGGAAATCATTACGGTCACGGCTCAATGGATATGTCGTCTATGAGCGCTGAACAACATAAAATGCATATGGCGATGATGAAACCAAAAGGTGACTTGCCTACACTAGTTATACCTGCTAACGGTGAAGAAGTGCCCCTCGTAATGGGTATGGAACTCACTCTGGATGAACTACGAGGACGCTCAATGATGATTCATGATGGACCAGATGTTGATGGTGTGTCAGGCCCTAAGATCGCTTGTGTAGTAATTGACTGAGGGCAGGCAATTTAGTTCGTGACTATGACCATTTTCCTAAATAATTGGATTATACAAATGGGAGTTTTGTGGCGGAAAGACTAAACGCGTTTCCTTCGTTACCTTTGCCATCAAAGCAGGAAGTAGCGGTCGCGCGCCATTGCATATATTTTGACGTCGCGGCGATGAAGATTACGATTAAACTTTGCCTATATCTATCGCATTAATTACATAGACTGAGTGCTCGTCAGTTTTTTACGATGAAAGATAATAATTAGTAGTGCCAAAGCCACCTTATTTGCTGAACTTTCCGGCAGGGAATATTCTTAATGTCACAAATTCAAACACGACTATTGAATCGTCTGAGTAGCTTAGTCATGGATGAACCGACTTTGAGTTTGGCAATGGCAAGGAACAACCGAACCGCGATCTTTTTGCTAAAACACGAGGGGCATCGATTTTGGTGTTGAGTAAAAGGTCGAAGACAAGTTGTCTGGTATAGTGTCTGTTTTATAGATATCGGCTTCAGCCCATATTGCTTACAGAAGATATAATAGACCAATAGCAACGATGTCTCTACAAAGAATTGGTATATCAATATGCGGATGCTTTAGTTAATGTCTACTTCTTTTGAGGTGGAAAAATATGTTGCACAAAGCTCTACTACATGCTCGGTACTTCCGTTTGGCGTTAAACACATTACTGACAGTGTCTAACTAAACTGCATTGCGCGTGACTAGCGGAGGTAGAGTATGAGCAAGCTTCTACTACTTGCTAACCATTCTTCGCCCACAAATTCTGATGCTTTTTAAAACCGAAGAAGTCGTAGGGTTCCCAAAAGCTTGGTACTAAATCATCAATAGCATCTGGCGTGAAATTGCTCGACAGCTGGCTCATGATTTCGCCTAACCTTTCTTGGCCCACACGCATTAACTTTTTTCTGTTTGCTGGGAAATACAGATTTCTGCCTTTCGGAATGACTTCGTGCGCACCGCTGGTGATGTATTTTTGGTTTCTTGTCACGACTTTGCATAAAGGCTCTGCGGGATTTGCAGGATTCAGTCCAATTACAATGGCACACTCGTATTGGTCCTTTTCTTGCCCTTTTTCATTTACAGGAATGTAAGTAATACCAAAGCCTTGTGGGAAGTAGCCCACAAGCTCAACAAAGTCTTGTGCTAATTGTTTATTAAGGCCACCTTTTTTCGCAAGTTGCTCAATTAGCATATACCCCTTGGGTAAGCTTATTCGCGAATAGTCTAACTTGGTTGAAAGCACGATGGAAACGTAAATTTGAGGGATCTTTACTATCTCGCCCAAGCCGGCTTTTGACACAAAGGCGTCTTTAACTAAACTCAGTAAAAATTCGTTTGCGTCTTTGTGAGTTTGATTGAAACGCTTTCTCTCTTCTTTATTGTTACCAATATAGTTGGGCTGTCCTAAACCATCTGATAAGTAACGTAACGTAAAGTGATAGTTCAGCTTCAGCAGGTCTTTGCGCTGCGACTCTTCTAATAAACGAAACTCATCGAGGTCGCCGTTTTCACCTTTTAAAATGGTTTGAGCAGCAGGGCTTTGTAAACCAATATCTTGCAGAAGAGCTGCTGTGATTAGAGGACGACCTAACTCAGTTTTCCATTTGACTCGCCAATAGCGGTTTCCGCGAAAGCGAGAGGCGGCTTCGCGGTACTTGGATAAATATTTGTGGGCAATTGTATCGTGTTCTAGAAGTCTATCTACTAAGCGCAACGTTAAAACAGCTTTGTAGAGTGGTTTGAAGCGCATATGTACACGCGCGAAATTGCCTTCAGGACCTCGCGTTAGCAACATTATTGTTCCAAGCAGCTTGGCGCTAAGTTGTTGTGTTTCTTGCCAGTTATCGCCTTCACAGAGTTCGATGATTTTAGTGCTCACAGCGTCCAAACGCTCTAATCTTGCTAGGCGCTCTTCCTCAAGCTTTTCTGAACTATTTTGTATTTGTCGGGCAAGCTGTTCAGCCAATACTTCTTTCTTTTTGTTGCCTTCAATTTGTTTAAGCTGAGCTTTTAAATCTTCGATATGCTGCTCAAGGGAAGGAGTAACGGAAAAATAATGGCTGGCATCCTCAAAAACTGAGCCATAGCCCGTGTCTTTGGGATAAATCATATTGATAAGTTGTTTTACTTGTTGCGTGTAAATGCTATCGGGGTTATGGCTTTGTGCGCTCACCGTCTTCCTTTAAAATGATACTGCGAATTGCTATTAGTCTGCTATAAGCAATTCAAGACAGACCAAGCGTTTCACAGGTTATCTAACCTCGTGCCCAAGCTCTACTGCCTCACGTTTTTTCAATTGACTTAAATGATACCGTAAATTTTCACTGATTTTGGTATTTCTTTTAATAACATGTAGTTGCGGCCACGATGCCCGCTCTCCGCTCACAATTAACTGGCTAATGCTTTCGCGGGTCGGGTTAGACAATACGTGGGACAAATTCCTTATTTGGCGCTTGGGTAAAATATTGATATTGCCAACGTACTGCTGATCAATAATAGAACGTACTTTGTGAATTGCTAGCTTGGCGCTCTTATTTCCTGTTAAACGTTCAATGATGTCAATAGCGAAAATACTATTGGTTTTCGCAAGTTGTCCAATGTGACGGGCCGACATATCCCATAGCGAGTTAGGATCGATGCGGTTAGATGAAATGAACGGCACCGCCAAAGGGTTTGTTTGGCTTACAATACTATGGTTCACGCCATATAACCGAGCCAAGCGCTCGAAGGGGAGATCTGCCATTAACGAACCGTCGGCAAAACGTCGGTTAGGTATGTAGGGGACAATCTCTCCAGCCGGGGTTTTCGCTCTTAGCTGCACTGGGCTAAAAATAACAGGTACAGCACATGATGCACGTACCGCTTGAGTAATAATTGCATTCGGTGAGGTTTTAGCATTTAAC
>JAKVBA010000009.1:93601-110178 GCA_022447525.1 Gammaproteobacteria bacterium | reverse complement strand
CCGCTGTTCACAGCAATCTTTCGCTATAGCCACCTTTAAGATTACAACCATGCCATAATGATAGCGCCTCGACTAGTCTGAATTGGCGTTACTCTCTGCGTCTGCCTCTGTTGGCTCATCATACTTGGCAAACCAGCCTAGTATATTATCAACTTTGGCGTTTAATCGACTTGGACGCGAAGCTATAGAGTGAGATGCACCAGGTATTCTTACCAAAACGGTGTCCACTTCCCGCACTTTCAAAGCTGTGTAATACTGCTCTGCTTCCCAAGCTGGAGTTCGCCAGTCTTCTTCGCCCACCATAACCATTGTTGGGGTGGTGACGTTTCCAACCAGAGAAAGAGGAGACTGCTTCCAATAGAATTCAGGATCTTCCCAAGGCTGCATTCCCATCCAATGACGACTGACATACTTCGAAATGTCGGCCGCTAAAGCCATGGTTGTCCAATTAATCACTGGTTTGATCGTCGCCGCGGCCGCAAATCTATCAGTTTTTCCAACAGCCCATGCGGTCAACACACCGCCACCACTGCCACCAGTAATAAATAATCGGTCTTTGCTGACGTAGTTTCGCTGAACTAAATCATCCACTACCGACATTAAATCATCGTGATCGAAGCTTGGATAAGCTTTATCGATTAACTGGGCAAATTCCTCACCATAGCCTGTTGAACCTCTGGGATTCACATAAACAGTCACGTAGCCTTCAGCGGCAAATCGTTGGATCTCTGCTGCGAAAAATGAGCCATACATGGCGAAAGGACCTCCATGTATCTCAAGAATCATTGGGAATGAGCCATCGGCCCTAAAACCTTTTGGTAGAGCAACCCATGCTTGAATCTTTTTACCATCGTACGATGACTCGACAGTGAACTCCTCGACAGGAGCAAAATCAACTTGATCAAACAAATCATCATTCAACCGTGTCCAAGTCTTGACCTTGCCGGATTTAAGGACAGCCAAGTCAGCAGGTTTACTCACGTCTGCCTGCGTGTACGCTAGCACTCCCTTTGCCACCGAGTAATTACCCGATGCATAAGGTCTGCCTATACTGATCCCACCAACGTCTTTGACGATAGTTTTCACATTACCTGACAGACTAATCGAAATAATTTCCACGTGCCCTTCTACGTTAACCTGAGCATAGATAGCGCCATTGGAACCACCCCAAGAAATTCCGCCGATGGATTTATCATAGTCAGCGGTTAGGTTTCTGACATTACTTCCATCAGCATCCATTAGATAAAGATCCGTTTGCTGATAGGCTTTGAGCTTATCGTCGTAGCCGAGATAAGCGATCATTTTCCCATTCGGCGAAACAATAGCGGAGTAATCTGGCCCATCTCGCTCAGTCAGAGCAGTGCGCTCTTTCGAGCTAATGTCAATCTTATAAATTTCAGATTCGATTGGATCTAGTTCAGGAGACTCAACATCATGCCCCTCGACAAGAAGAGTAGAGTCATCAAGCCATTGTGGGTTACCAAACCCATTGTCAGAGTCGGTTAGCTGAACAGAGCTACCACCTTGAGCACCAATCACAAAAACTTGCTGTGAACCTTTTTTGAGATAACCTCGACCATCAAAACGAAAAACTAAATCGTCTATTACATTTGCGGGTGCGGCCCACTGCGCGCCCTCGGGAGCGGCTAGAGGCTTGGCAAACGATGTGCTGGTCTCTGGGACAAACATTGTGAAGGCGATTTTCTTGCCGTTAGGCGACCATCTAGGCGAGTTAATTGATTGTTCAAACCTAGCGAGAACAAAGCTCTCGCCAGAGTCCATAAACCTGATATTCAGTGTTGGATTACCATCGACCGATGATGTGTATAAAATACGATCACCATTCGGTGACCATTGAATCGATCCAGCAGACTCTGTTGCACCGAAAAGCGGACGATCTGTTCCTCGACGCAGATCGATCATCCAAGACTTGCTGACTACACTGTCAGTAAACTTATCAAAATGACGCCGACTATAGATCACTTTGTTACCGTCAGGACTAACTACTGGGGCGGCGGCATATTCCAAGTCATAGACTTTTTCAGCAGTAAATTTTTTCGGATCTTTTAGGTTCGAAGGCTCTTCAGCCAGCACAGTAACTGAAGTTGAAAAAGAAGATACAAAAAGTAAGAGTTTGATGAGTGTAATTAGCTTTGTGTGCATCATATTTGTCTCCATAAATCTGAGGCAAGTCTAGCAGCAAAAATAGATGCGTGTGCAACTAAATTCCTTATCTAAACACTACTCTGCTCTACCACTAAAACCTAATCTTTACGAATACCTCCTTGATTCTAAAAAGTAGGTGGTCATTGGTCCTTTGCCTTTAACTTGTATGTCGCCTCTCTCAGAAAAAGTAAACGAATCCTGTAAACGGGACATAAAAGCCTGCGACACATGAATCATTCCAGGTGTACCTGTGGACTCCATTCTACTTGCTACATTTACCACATCACCCCACAGGTCATAGGCAAACTTTTTAGTGCCGACAACACCCGCTACCGCCGTGCCAGAATGTAGCCCAATTCTAACTTTTATTTTCAGGCCCCGTTTTTCAACAAATTGGGCGAGGTCGTTTACTATTACCAATGCAAAACTAGCCAGTCGCTGTGCATGATCCGCGACAGGCTTGGGAACGCCCGCTACTACCATGTAACAATCGCCAATGGTTTTGATCTTCTCTAAGCCAAATTCGTCCAGTCTTTTATCAAAAAGAGCAAACACATCATTCAACAGTTTGACAAGATCTTTTGGGCCAAGCACCTCAGCAAGTTCCGTAAAGTTAACTAGATCCGCGAACATAACGCTTACCTCCGGGAACTCATCGGCAATTGTCATTTCACCACCACGCAGACGTTCAGCTATGACCGAAGGCAATATATTGAGCAACAAGTTTTCGGACACCTGTTTTTCTTCTTCGAGTGCTTCCTGATTTTCTTTTAGCTGTTGATTGGTAGTATGCAACGCAGCAACCGATTCTCGAGTGTCCACTACCATATTATTGAACGCAGAAACTAAATTACCCATCTCATCATTTGAGCGATGATCAATTTGATGGGCATAGTCTCCCTGGCCTACTTTCTCAGTGGCATTAGATAACAGTGTCAGAGGCTTTAACACTTTCCTTTGCAAGATAACAATCGAGCTCAAGCACAAAATTACCGATGCTAGACTTATCAATAATGCGGCGCTCATTAAAGTCCCACCTAGTGATCTTAGTGCTGCCACTTCAGACTGAGTTCGTCTATCAATTAGATCGAAAAATTGATTTATAGACCCCATAATCTCAGCCTTCGCGGCGAGATATTTGTTACCAAACATGATGTTTCGGGCTAACTCGAAGTCAGGTTCTCCCTGTCTCAAGAATCCACCAAGATTATCTGCAAACTTCCCTTTGATTGCATTCATAGCGACCATCTCCAAACCAATTAATTTATTGGAGTTTGTCTCTGCTTCAGAAAGCTTACTGAATTCCTCAAGGGTAAAACCTTGGTTGATCATCAGCTCCTTCAGAGCTTTAGCCTCACCGTACTCACCAGGTCGATCGCCGTTCTGACCAATAACTAAATCCCAGTAGACTCGAGCATAATTCTGTGGACGAGGGACATGTCCATCACGAATGTCGGCAATTTCATTAAAATACTCTAAAAAAATCTCATCACCAGTGGCTGCGTACAAACGAGCCATTTTGGTCAAGTCGTCTGAGCTTTGCCGTAATTCGTCTGCCAACAAATAAGATTCATAACGCTGATGCTCCTTAAAAGCGATACGAGCTCTAGTATCCGACAACCAAACCAACGTCAGCAGTAATGCGAACAATAACGTTATCAGCGATGAAAAAATGAAAAACAACGTCCTATTAATAGTCATCCACGACTCCCGTATCTTTTAAATGTATCCCTTTTCACAATTATTTTGTGGGTTAATTTGTGACTTTAGCAGGCCACGACCAAAAACCTACCCTCCGCAAGAAGGAACATAGTACATAGTTGGGATTTGTTACTCAACTTACAATCGCTATGCTAGCCAACTAGTTCGACCACTGACTCAGATTCAGTACCCAAAATAAATCTGAACTCCGCTATGTTGTAAGTTGACCTTGTTGCTTTTCAAGCTGATCAAGACTTTCTCGAAATGGCCAAAGCAAGCATCTATCAACGCCACTAAATCATAGAAAAATCGATGGTTTATAAACTTGTGTTTCACTTTTTCTATCCTTTTGTTTGCGTGATAAAAATGGCCTAAGAGCAATCAGTCATCAACCCTCATAGCTGGGTTAAATTTACTAATGTCAAACCGATTTAAGATTTTCAAAACCTTGATGATGTAATACAAGTTTCCTAAGATAAAAATCCTAGATAGCTTGAGCGGATGCCATGTTGAGAAATGAAGGTGAAAGGTGGCAGGAAAATATGACTGTGTTAGACATAGTAGTTTCTGCATACCTAACTGTTTGGGCAACGTGTTCGGTGTTACTCTATTAGCAAAAATCGCAGTCGCGAATTTGCGTATGGGTTGTTCCGATAGCCAGTTTAAACTTACTTTATGAGGATCGGTAAAGGCTATATTTACTTAGCCAAACACAATTCAAAAATGCAGTCTGGCTATGAGGCGGACCCAGAGAGGGGGGGATATTAGCATCCACCTCATAACCAGCTACAAAACTGAAATCTAATGTGTTGACTCACTGCTGGTTTCGTGACCAGCTGTTTGTTGACTGTGTGCGTCTAAATCAACGTAGTTAGCATTAAATCTAATTGTTGGATCACCAAGGACAGTCCATAAGTTTGTTTGAACAACTTTTTGACTACCGAGACTACGCTTTGCTCTTGCAGTAGCACGGCCCATAGAAATCTCACCTTTCACCTGAGCTTTCATTATTCTATTTAGCATTTTCCCGTTTACTGCAAAGTCACCTAAAGTGGCAGCGCCGACGATCATAACTGCGCCTGAGCCCTCTTTGAACAACAACTTGTTCGCAAGCGACTCATTGGTCAATGTTTCAAAGTAGGTGGTGTAACAAGCAAGAGGAATCACAATACTTGTATTTTGAGTAGTCTCAAGTTGATCTATTGCGTTTACGTTCAGTAGATTTTTGAATGACCAACTTGTGGGCGAAGCATGACCACTATAGACAGTAAGGGCGTTACCATCGTTCATACTTTTAAGGACAGCCTCTTGCTGATCAATGATCGGCTGCTGAGCTCCAGCAAAGTCGGCTGCGTAGACTTTCTCAATATCACTCCAAAAATCAGTATAACTAGCTGCAGTAGCGCCATATCGAGATTCGAGGTTGTCCAACTGACCAGCAAAGCTCATACTGTAATTGGCGTCATCTGATTCTGCGATGAGCAAGACACTTGATTCCAATGCTTGACCTTCACCATTCTGCCAAGCGATAGACTTTCTGATGATAGTTTCTAGTTGCTCCATATTTCTTACCGGCCATCGTCCAAGGGAAACATCCACCAGGCCATCGCCGTCTAAATCAGCGATTGGACCATCAGTAGGAGAAAATTGGATATAAGATGTTGGACGATAAGCGGAAGGGATGAAGGAGACAGATCCCTGCCCTGTTCGATCTAAGTAATCATAGGTGTGACCACCAACGAGTAACACAGAAACTCTGTCATCTAGGTTTCCCTGCGCCTGTAAAAAGCGACTGATTGAGATTGGGTCATTTAGACCATAACCAAACTCCTGCATTATGTCTTGATAAGAAATCAGACGAGTTGTTAAACCCGTAGCCCGCTTAAACTCGACATAGTCGTCCAGCTCTGGCCCCATAAAAGCTTCATCAGCTATTACATATAAGTCGGCATGCGCTACGCTCAGTTTGGATTTCTTATAAACATTTATCGTATTTGGCTTTATAAAGTCTTGGGAACCAAGCACTAGATACTCCGCACTTGGGTCTGACATTGCTGCAAACTCCATGGTAATTTTGCGGTGACTCGGTGCCATCATTCGTAGGCGCTTTCTGAAGGCCAAGCGAGCCACATTACCATGTTTGTCGCGGCCAAAAACCCAGGTTCTGGCGCGCCTATCTGTGGTCAGTTTGATTGTGTGAGCCTCGGAATCAGCTGGTATCGTAAAACGCTGCATGCCATCAGCGAAAGTTGGTTTTGATAAGTGTTTGACTTTGAAGTTGTCAAATAACAGTAGCGCCACATTCAATTCGTTTTTTTCTGCTTTGAGGGTTAATGTATTGGTATTCAAATTGACCTTATTTGCTGGGACCAAAACATTAAAACTCTTGCCATCTATGCCACCCCAAGAAAAGCGATCAATAGGACTTCCATTTACCGACACAAGTAGATGATGGTCCTCCTCAACGTGACCGAAGTCATACCCTCCCATTAAATTTATCTCTAGCTCAAGGTCAGTTCCCTGGACGTAGGTTTTAGGAAGTTGCAAGTCGAAATCAACTGATTGTGAAGCACCGTAACCGATCGCCTGGTCAAGCCATGGAGATCCTGTTGTACTTACATTCATATAATAGCGATCGTTTTCATGTACTACGTCTTTGATCACGCGAGTTTCCGGAGCGTCCTCCTGCTCCATTCTGATTGTGCGCATATTGAGCACTAATCCTGGGTCAGTTGAGAGATGATAAACGTTTGCTGAGTTGTAAAGTGCCAAGTCTCCAGTTACGCTCTCTGCAAAGAAATCGATAACCGACCTCTCATTGAAACGACGTGATCTGTTGCCAATACGAATCAATCTTGGCACCGCTTTATTCGCTTTACTGATGGCAATTTGGTACGGACGCAGACCTCTAAGGTCATATCCGGCTGACATGAGATCTTTGTGCGTCAGTCTCACCATTCCTTCTGATTCAAATCGCATCTCAACAATTTGGTTTTCCAGCTTGCCCGAGGAATGGAAGCGTCGCTTTTGGATCCAACGACCATTATGATTCACAAAACCGCGCTGCTTCATTCGTTGACTTTTCTGATTCACAGCATGCGCCCAGTTAATAGGTTCAGGAAGACTCTTCGAACCGTACTCTTCACCAATTTCAAAAGGACCATAAAATTCTTCTTTGCCCATTCCATCAACACTTGAAATTCCAACCCTCGTTAAATCTCGAGTCCGTCGGTTAAGGCGTAGTTTTCTCTTGTAGTATTGCGGTGCGTGCGAGTTAATTTTTTTGCTCCGAATAAAGTTAGTATTCAAAGCAACCCACTCGCCGTTTAACTCACCCCAGAGGTTGAAGCCTATATTGAAACTTTCGGAACTGGTGGACCATTCAAAATCAACCCTATTACCCAGTCTTGAAGAATTAAAGAAATCTAAATTTACCGGAAGTGAAGCCGTCCATGTTAGATTACTAAATCCAACCCATTGAAAAGGGGGATTATTATTAGAGTTTGGGCCAGCCCAATAACTCATACAGAAACCCCAAACTCGCTCATTTCCAAAGTCTAAGGTAACGTTTCCACCGTCATCGGAACCGCCGGCATTACCCCCATTTGGCTGAATTGCTCCCCACCCAAGGGCTTCATTATTGGGCGCAGCGCTGGTTGGCGAGTGTTCAATTACACGATTTGCATTGTTGCCGGTAGTTACATCACCAAATGCAAAAGCATTGATCAAGTCTGTGCGCTCTAACATCGGTGTGGTGGAAGGTTCACCGGTGTAATAAAGCTCAACGACGTCATCCCAACCCGCTTCATCGATGTCCAAAATATCAAAGGTGAGGCCCTCTACTGGCGAGTTAAACTCAATGCAAACATTGAGACGATCGTCGTTATCAGCGCCTGTCGCATTGAGTCCGAAACGGATGTTATCGTCGTTGATTCCGCCGAATTCGCTGTCGTAGTAGTTTACACAATCACTTCCGTTACCCCAGCCACATACGAGTTCGCCTCCTTGGCCATCGTTGGCAAGTTCATAGGTCAAAGTTGCAGTCACATCGCAATTTGTAACACCAGCAACACAATTATTGTTAGTGGCGTTCACAGTCGACCCACTGTTGACAGCAGTCGAATTTGACTGACCTAAATTTTGCCAGTCCACTTCGACCGCAGACAATTCAAAAGCAGTAAAAAAGATGGATAAAAGTGCCAAAATTTTCCTGACATTTATCCGATCTAAAATAACAGCGACCATCCCCATAGCCCCACAATTTTTAATGGATTAATTATGGAAGAACGATAACACTCATCGTTTCTAGCAACTGTTAAAAACCTTTAAAAGAATGCAAACAATTGATAAATGGGGAACCTTGATCAAATAAAATCACGACAAAAAACATAAGAAAAAGCGTGTTACATTCGACAAAAACTCACTTATATAGGGCGTCGCTTTTTTCTTCGATTATTAATTTGATCAATCGTATAAACTAACAAAGCAAGCCAAATGCAACTAAAAGCGATAAGATTTATTTGGCTGAAAGGTTCTTTATAAACAAAGACTGCAATTAATAATTGACAGGTGGGTCCGAGATATTGAGTCATCCCAAGTGCGACTAGGCTTACTCTTTTAGCTGCTGCTGCAAAAAGCAATAGTGGAATAAGAGTAAAAAGCCCTCCCAGAACCAACAAAAAACTGGTGGCTAGATCATCGGATGGTTGAAAATTGTTTGTTCCTAACGCAACGTAGTAAAGAATAATGAGGAAGGAGGGTATGACCATCAATAGTGTTTCGAATGCGAGACCGTGTGATGCCGGCAAACTCACCTTTTTCTTCATCACGCTGTAAAGGGCAAATGTCGTAGCTAGTGAGAGGGAAATGAGTGGAAGTCCACCGGTGGCAACAACCATTACCACTACACCACCAAAGGCAATTAATAGCGCTAACTTTTGCGCACGTCGCAGTGATTCACCAAAAAATAGTAAGCCAAATAAAACCGTAATCAGCGGATTTATAAAATACCCTAAAGACGTCTCAACGATAAATTCATTGTTTACTGCCCAAATGAAAATTCCCCAATTGGTTGTTACCAGGGTGGATGCTAAAAATAGCCTTACCATGGTCATGCGATCGTTGAAAATTTGCAGAAACTCGCGCAACTTGCCAGTAAAAATGATAAATCCGAGCACAAGAACAAAGCCCCAGACCACTCTATGGGCAACAATCTCCATACTGGGAACATGGTCTAGTTGTTTCCAAAATATTGGTATTATTCCCCACCATAAGTACGCCGACATTGCGTAAACTAAACCGATATTGCTTTTCATTGTTACAACCCAGCAGCGGGATAATTACAGGCTTGCAGAGTAACAAAAAAGCATCATACTAGGGAATCTTTGATTGATTATTTGAACCATGACTGTACGTATCCTTTCGTTAGAAAACTTTTTCAACCCTGAACACAAAGACGATTTTATTCAATCGCTAAAGATATCTTTGTCGGAGACTGGTTTTGTCAGAATAAAAAATCATGGACTTAAGAAAAATGAACTAGATAAAGCCTACGACCTTATTGGGAAATTATTTAGTTTTTCGGAGAGTGAGAAAAATCGTTATAGATTACCAAGTTTGGGTTTGCGTGGTTATACTGATTTTGGTGTCGAAAAAGCCAAAGGGCAAGCGAAAGGAGACCTTAAAGAATTTTGGCATATCGGCAAAGACCTGCCAAAAGACTCGCCGTATATTGATCGCTACCCCGCAAATATCTGGCCCCAAGGATTACCAGAATTCCAACCAGTTTTTAGTTCTCTATTCACACAATTGGAGGGTATTGCACTGTCATTACTCGATGCAATTGGACAAGCTTATCAACTGAATCCTAATTACTTTCCAAGTCTAGTAAAAGATGGCAACTCCATATTGCGGTTAATCCACTACCCAGCAACAGCCGGCCTTGATACCAAGAATCAAATGCGGGCAGCTCCTCACGCTGACATCAATTTAATGACCTTACTAGTCGGCGCCACTGACTCAGGGCTTCAACTGCTCGACAAGAAAGGAAATTGGATTGACGTAGAAACCAATCAAAATGAAATCGTTGTGGATACTGGTGACATGATGGCAAGGATCACGGGCAATACGTTACCCTCAACGGTCCATCGAGTGATTAATCCCGATCAAAGCACCAACGCTCGCTACTCAATGCCGTTTTTTTTACACCCCCACAGCGATGCACTATTGTCTCCTTTACCTGAGTTCAAACCAAAAAATCACGTACCACCAATAACGGCTGGGGAGTTTCTAGATCAGCGACTGTCAGAAAATGGGCTTAAATAAGCGACAAGTAAAATCCCGCAATAGCGGCACTCATAAGATTAGCCATAAAACCCGCTGCCACTGCACGTAGACCCATTTGTGCTACGTCCGCTCGACGGTTTGGTGCAATGGTCGCCAGGCCACCAAGAATAATAGCTATGGACGAGAAGTTTGCAAAGCCGCATAAGGCAAAGCTGATTACCGCTTGCGATTGGGCACTCAAAAGATCTTTTTGCTCGCCAAAATCAATAAAAGCTATGAACTCATTCAAAACCAATTTTTGACCAATTAAGCTACCGGCGATGCTGCTCTGCTCCCAAGGCACACCCAGCAAAAATGCAACTGGCCGAAAAATCCAGCCAAATATAGCCTGGAGAGTTAAATCAGGATAGTCGATAAGCCCACCAAACCAACCAAGTAAGCCGTTTATCAATGCAATTAGAGCAACAAATGCTATTAGCATGGCACCGATGTTAACCGCCAGATTTAATCCATTTGTTGCCCCACCCGCCGCGGCATCTATGACGTTGACGTATTGATCGTGCTCAGCCTGAAGCACCTGTTCATCGTCTTCAACTGGCTGCTCTCTCTCAGGCATGATTATCTTAGCCATCAGAAAACCACCGGGCGCCGCCATAAAACTGGCAGCGATTAAATATTTCATCTCAACGCCTAATGCCACATAGCCTGCTAATACTGATCCAGCAACGGTAGCCATCCCACCGACCATAACTGCAAATAATTCTGATCTTGTCATACCCGCGATATAGGGTTTGATAACCATCGGCGCTTCAGTTTGACTGACAAAAATATTAGCTGTCGCAGATAAAGACTCGGCTCGACTGGTACCCAAGAGTTTCTGCAGCGCACCACCAATTAATCGAATAATCCAGCCCATTATCCCAAGATAGTAAAGAGCAGAAATTAAAGCTGAGAAGAAAATGATGACTGGCAGCACCTGAAAAGCAAACACAAAACCAACCTTACCTGCGCCCAAATCCCCAAACAAAAATTGAATGCCTGACTGGCCGTAGGACAGGACCCCGGAAACTGCTTGAGAGATCGCTTCCAAAACTGCTCGCCCTAAAGGAACATACAGTGCCAAACCACCGATGATGAACTGTAAAACAAAAGCGGTTCCAACGGTGCGGGCGCTAATGTTGGTCTTAGCAGTGGATAGCATCCATGCGAATGCAAGAAACACAACCATTCCAAGTAGTGTAATTAGTGTTGTCATTTCGATGTCTCCATCAATGGCTAGTTTTATGCATGCTGGTTGGGTGAGAAACGAGCTTAGTTTAACGATAAACGGATACTTTGTTTTAACATATCGATCGCAACGCGATTTTTCCCGCCGCCGGTCACCACGATGTCCGCCTGCGATCTACTTGGCTCGATAAACTCATAATACATTGGTCTGACGGTCGCTTCATACTGCTCAGCTACTGACTGTAAACTTCTCCCTCGCTCTGCAACGTCTCTTTGAATTCGTCTCAATAAACAAACGTCAAGCGGCGTATCAATAAACACTTTTATATCAAAATGCTCGCACAAAGACTTATCTGCTAAGAGCAGAATTCCTTCTACGATAATAACTTTAGATGTACTGACAGTTCTAACCGTAGCAGAGCGAGTATGATGCTCATAATCATAGGTTGGAACGTCGACACTCTGGCCAGATTTTAACTTTTCTAAGTGATCAATTAACAACTCATACTCGAAAGCTCGAGGGTGATCATAATTTGTTTGCTCTCTTAATTTTAGCGGGAGATGGCTTTGATCCCGGTAGTACGCATCTTGTTCTAAAACTGCAAGCGAATCATCGGAAAATTCCGCACTTAACTCCTCAACAACAGTTCTAGTAAATAGGGTTTTCCCCGAGGCCGAGGCACCGGCTATGGCAATAATTAGTGTGCTCAAGAGCTGCTCCGATGTAGCGATATAACAACAGCTATCTTACTTCAATCAATGCTCAAAAGTGCATCGGTTTTAACCACAACTCGGCATTTTTTCGAATTACAATTTTGCCAAGTAGTTGAGTAAAAGTGATACGTAAAAATAACTAAACTCAACAGCCAAACACCGACGGAGGATAACCGCTACTCGGTGTGACTACTCTGCTCGGGTATTTTTTACTGCAGGTATGGGCAAAATGAATGCAGTTAATAGACGAACGAGGCTGTTCAGCGGCCCCGTTTTGTTAAAGTTATACGCCGCTTGTGAAAAAAACCTAGAGAATTTTGATCTCAGGCTCTTTGGGAAGGTATCCTTCCAATCTTCCCGCGCGCGCTTCAATCGCCCGCAAAAAAGTCCTTTGCATTGCGCCCAGTTTGCCTGAGTTAAATCGCGGCGCTTTTGATGAGTCGACGCGATAAGACATATCTTCGAAGGAGTGTAAGAATTCTCTGTTCGCGTCACTCACGCTAAGGTCTAAATTTCTCGTCTCAAATGAAAACTTACCAATCTCTGAGGGACAAACTCCACGACTAAATCTGTTAAAGCCATCAAACGAAAACGATTCATCAACTTCAGCATCGCTTGCAGCCAATAGTGCATCGAAAAGACAATGTAGGAATGCTGCTCTAGTTTGCTTAGAGCAAACGAACACAATCGGTCGCTTT
This sequence comes from Gammaproteobacteria bacterium, assembly GCA_022447525.1. Lineage (GTDB taxonomy): Bacteria > Pseudomonadota > Gammaproteobacteria > Arenicellales > Arenicellaceae > Arenicella. The sequence continues at coordinate 97,387 of JAKVBA010000009.1, read as the reverse complement.
GTGAACTCAGCGAAAACACCTGAGCTCTCAGCATTTGAATAAAGCTCAATAGAATAAAGCGTCCCACCAACAGACAGTCTCTTTGCTTCTAGTGCTCGCAGAGACAGGCCATCAACCCTTATCGCCTCTAACGTTTGGGTGAGATCAAAATTATCATCAGACCTTTGGAACTCATATCTTTTGTTTACCATGAGTGGTAAATCATGATGGCAATTGAACGGAGTCGTTGTCACTACTCGCTTAGTTCTCGATGAGTTGGGGGCAACGTTGAGCTTTAAGCTCTCTCTCAATTCATGCTCCTTTGCTTTCTTAACTGCGATAAGAGCCGTTTGAATAACCTCGGAAGTCGGAGTTGACCGCTCCAGAAACCAACGACGTCCATAGACTATTTTGGGCGTTTCAGGTTTCGAGCGCTTACCCGGATAATTTTCATGTCCAACAACAGCACACACTAGGTAGACAAGGCCACTTTCCTGGCCAGCGAACAACAAAAAAGGGCTAGGCACGCTTACTTTGCCTAAGATTTTCTCGACACTTTGCAGTGTTCGATTAACTTCTAGGAACTGCTGAGGAACTACTTTTTCGCCAGCGATGGACTCACAAGTGGGTGCGCCGGGGAGGGGTGTTTCACCGTATTCGTTCTCTGTTGGTTTTGAGCTGTTTTGCAAAAACCTGTTTTCAATCAGTGTTTGGTTCATTCCATCTCTTTAAATTTACTCGATATCGCTTTCGAATCTCACGACTGCGTAAATTTTGCATGACCAACGTGACGATTGTATGAGCAAAGTCACGTTGAAATGCCGCCAAATAAGATAAAACATGATGACCTAAGGCTGGTGCTGAACTTAAAAAGATGATCATTTGAAGTTCGTTGGCTTTTTATGATGAAACCTAGTTTCTTGTTTGATATAGTCTCGCACGAGCGCCGATTTGTCTCTGATTGCGGGCGCGAGAATAAATTCAGCTAAAGCGAGCCCTGCTTCAATGCCTCGGTGTGCCGTTTTTTGTTCTCGGTTAATAGAGGTATCTTATTTACCCTAAGTACACGCAAGCACTGGACAAGTCGATTAAATTACCTCTCATTGTTATAAAACAACATCAGTCATGAGTATCGATAGCCATAAACCTGATTGTAGTGCTTACAATTGCGTTGTTTTAAAGTTTGGCGGATCTGTTCTGCACAGCCCATCCGACTTCCCACTAATTGCTGGGGAAATTCAGCGATTTGTGGATCGAAAGCAGAAAGTAGTCGCAGTGGTTTCAGCCTACTATGGTGTTACCGAAAAACTGCTAAAAAAAGCTAGTAGACAAGGTTTGGACGTTGAATCAGTTGAATACGCGGAATTGATCGCCCGTGGAGAATTTCAATCAGCAGAGCAGCTAGTCAATTACCTAAACGAAAATAAATTCAAGGCGACCATGAGATCACCCTCGTCATTAGATTTCATTGCCAAGGGCAACAGGTCCGCAGCTACCCCAGTAAGTCTTTGTGGTGACAAAGCAATTGCCACACTGGAAAACTATGATGTAATGGTAGTACCTGGCTTCTCAGCCGTTGATGACAAAGGTCAATGTGTACTGCTAGGCCGGGGAGGTAGTGATATAAGTGCTGCCTGCATAGCAGAAGCCCTGAACCTTAAACAAGTAAGGCTTCTTAAAGACGTTGATGGGATTTATGATAGGGACCCCAATACCCACAGCAATGCTCAGAGGTTTGCTCATGTCGACTATGCAACCGCAGCTGAAATTGCTGGCGAGTTGATACAAGCTGAGGCGATCAGCTTCGCCGCCAGCCGTCAAATATCCATTGATGTGGCCTGCATGGGGACAGACTATAGCTCGAGAATTGGCCCAGCCTTAAGCAGCCAATCGCTAGATTAGCGCATTAAGCAATCTCGGATAGTTTCATATTACTGTAATAAGACACGTCGATAATATAGCCACTGCATCACAGATGGAACTCAAAAGTAGATTTTGGATTAGATGCACAGATCAAAATGATCGACTTCGAACCGTCGGCGTGCGTGGCTACTACGAGATAGAGTATGAGCGCACAGCCGGCCTAGTAGAGCTCTTTTCCCACCTATCGAAGCAAAAACGGCAATATTGTTAAAATAGATCCAAACGTCATCGAAACGGGCTTTTCGATCAAATTTCGAGCTTTTATACACGAAACTTCAATTATTTCGCATAATGCGTAAACCTTTTTTAATAAATCACCGTCAAAGCTTATAACAACTAACAAAAAATAAGCTGGTTGACTGCCATGACTTGAGCAAACCGGCACTGGAAAATACTTTGCAAGAAGATGAAAACCAGCTCGTTCTCCGAAGTTTAAACGGCGATCGAACGGCCTATGAAAAACTGTACAGGGCAAACGTGGGCAAGGTCTACGCATTATGCCTGCGCATGTGTGGGCAGAAAGACCTGGCTGAAGATCTTACGCAAGAGGCATTTATACGGGCGTGGCAAAAGCTGGACAGCTTTCGCGGCGACAGTAAATTCAGTAGTTGGCTGTATCGTTTGACCAGCAATGTGGTTATTGGTCACATGCGAAGTAACAAAAAATGGCAATTTGAAGATTACGACGAGGGCAAACATGAACAATCGCTCGTCGAAATTAGTCAAACCACGATGATGGCTGCAAACAAAAAAGACATCGAAAAGGCATTAAACACGCTCTCTGAGCAAGCTCGAGTAGTTTTAATAATGCATGAGTATTTAGGTTATAAACATACAGAAATATCCAAGATCACTGGCATGGCTATAGGCACTTCCAAAACTCATTTACACCGCGCCAGAGCACAATTAAAGGCTCAAGCTGAGGCGGCTTAAGTGGAAGTAAATAGTCCAATCAGAGGCAAGAAATATGACTGAAAAACAAAAAAACTCTTTGAAGGACCTTAACTGGGAGGTCCAACCGGATAGAGACCTGTGGACCGACATAAACAGTAACATTCGCTTTAGCGGGCTACCTGAAAGGGATCTACCCGTTTATATAGAAGCGGAGGAAACTAAATTAGGTCAACGAAAACCCTGGGTACCGGTCGCTGTTGCCGCTTGCTCGATTATGGCGGTTGCCTCGGTCGTACTTTCTGGACTTTCCTTGCAACGAGCCAACCAGACGTACGAATTACAAGCCAAAATGGTCGAATATCAACAAAGCCATATTGCACTGATGGAGCAACAACATAAGGCCGTACGCGCTCAATTTGTCAGCTTGATCGAGAATCAAAACACTCCGTTAAATACGGACGCAGTAAATGAGATAAGGGCGACGCTGGCAACATTTGACCAAGCATCCGCTCAACTAAAAGAAGCCTTGATGGCTCAGCCAACCAACACGAGATATGCGGCAACGTTGGCTGATACCTATCAACAAGAAGCAGAGCTTCTAAATAAAATAAAGGCACAGGCTACTCGCTCTATTTAGAGCAAGCCAAATAGAGGGTATTAACATGAATCTAACCAAAAAATTTAAACTTCTTCCAATCGCGAGTGCCGTCATGATCAGCGCTTTGACCAGTTCGTTCAGCAGCTTTGCTGCTGACGTCGATCAATCAATGGACTGGTCTGCCGATGGCGAGCTCAAAGTGAATATCACTTCTGGACAGATAAAAATTCGCGGCTGGAACAAAAACGAAGTGAAATTAACCGGCGATTTCAATGGCGACAGCGATCGATTAGTTTTTAAGAAGTCCGGTAAAAACGTCAAACTCGAGATTAAAGACCAAAGTAGTGGCTGGTGGGGGGGTAACTCAGGGGGATACGTCGACTTCGTGTTGC
>JAKVBA010000009.1:0-93591 GCA_022447525.1 Gammaproteobacteria bacterium | reverse complement strand
GCCCTGTCGCCCGCGATCGATTCGTCATTCACACCCCCCGCGCCCCCCCCCCCCGCCCCCCTCCCGCCCCCCCCCCCCGCCCCCGCACCCCCCCCCCCCCCCCCCACGTCGACTTCGTGTTGCATGCTCCAAAACAGAGTGATTTAGAAATTGATGGGACGTCACTAAGTATCGAGATTCAAAATATCATTGGAGACCTAGATATCAGCTCAATAAGCGGTTCTATCAAAGCGAGGGGCGGAGATAAGAGCAATCAATCAGCACGTACTGACATTGAGACCGTTAGCGGCGATATTGATATCGAAGACGCTGCCGGCAAACTACGTTTGCGGACCGTAAGTGGCGATATAAGCGCGGATGTAAGCGCTAGCACCTTCGAAGCTAAAAGCGTCTCTGGCGATATAGAAGGACAAATCGGGCAAACCGACTATGCTAGCTTCTTATCCGTATCCGGCGATATAGAAATCGAGTTAAGCTTATCGAATGACTCAAGAATCGAAGGTCAAACCGTCAGTGGCAATCTAGATCTTGATTTCAAAGAGCGTGTAAGCGCCGACTTTGAGGTCAATACAGGCCCAGGTGGGGATATCAGAAACCGCTTGAGCGATGATCGCCCAGATGACGACAATCGCTGGGGCCAAGAATTGAGCTTCACTCTCAAGGATGGAGACAGTACAGTTGAACTTGAAACCATGAGCGGCACTATCAAACTCAATTAGCGCCAACCAAACAGACCGTTGCTTTATCGCTATCTTATGAAAGACGTTTGTGATCGGTCTGCTGATCCTATTCACAAAAGGGTTACACAACTACAGATCAAGTTCGGGCCTGACAAGAGAGTACCTACGCTGAAGGTATTTAGCTTATCCGCTTACTTCCAAGTGTGGCTATCAGCAAACCCAAAGGTGGCAAAACACAAGCCAGCCAATTAATTCCTAACCAACTCTTTCCAGCAACCCCTCCAACCGCAAGCATTGCCAAACCAAGACACACAGCCAAAGCACCAAGCAATGTTGTCAACAATATAGTTGGCTTTCTTTGCCCAACACTGACACTCTTTTCACTCCAGATGAACGCGGGTAAGAGCGTTATCATCACAAGCAAGTATGCCGAGACCCATATCGGTCTCATTTCCCACCACTCTGTGGTACCTGGAACAATAACCAACAGCGCCGGCAGCAACCAAAATGTCGCTCCAATCATTAACATCATTACCGTGCTATGCCAAAGGAAAACCGGCATGATAAAGCCATTGATCATTACAGTGGCAGCCCAAGTTTGCATTCCACTTAGCCATTTTCTCGCTCGCGTTTCCAGCAACAGGACAATCCCAACCTGAGCCATAGCTAATGCCAAAAGTGGAAGCTTCGGTGGAGTCGTATTACTTAATTCTTCACTCGGCACACCCACCAAACTCAACGGATAAGGACCAAATTTGGTCATCAAAATCAATGCAACAAACCCAACAATCGCACCAACGGCAGCCTTGTGGGATCCAGACAGTCGACCCTGTTGCCAGGCGTACCCAAGCTGATGCACAGCACCCCATATAAACAGATAATTGAACCATCCAAACCAAGTGTAAGGCGTATTAAAAAATACCAAATCTCCCACAACAGCAAATATCACCGGCACAAAAATAGACCACCATCCAACTCTGAACCAAAGCTTTCTTGTAATTGGCACTAACGCCACAATGACAAAATAGATCGCTAGAAACCAAACTGGTACCAGCGAGACCTGGGAGCCAATGCGTATGAAGTCATGGTGAACGCCAAATGCCCAGCCAACCATCGCCAGCCCAGTCCACAGCATCACTAGTGGAATAGCAGGCCCCAGCAAACGTCGTAGTCTGGCGTCCAACCATTGTCCATAACCAATATCCTTTCTTAACGCGCTGTCCCATGAGGCGCCATTGGAAAATCCTCCCACAAAGAAAAATATCGGCATGACTTGGAATATCCAAGTAAGCCATCTTGACCAAGGTTGTATATCCAGTAGGTGTTGCATTTGCGCACTATCACTGTGAAACGAGGGCGCTGCCATAATCCAATGGCCCAAAACCACCGCGAGAATCGATAGAGCCCGAAGCAGATCAACGTATCGGTTGCGCTCCTCGGGTGTTCGTTTTGCAATTTCTAATGCTCTAGCCCACATATTCATATTGACTCCATCTGCAATATTCGCAGTTATTAGGTGCACATAATTTAAACCAAAATATAAAAACCATAGATTCTGCATACAAAGTGCAAATATATTAACTTTCTGTCTAACAGCGCTGCACTTAGATTGTTTTCATTGAGATGTCTTAGCTTAATCTCAAAGATAACTATGATCATTCAATAACCACCTCAACGGAGGAAATATCATGAATTTGATTAAAAGACTGACAACCTCATTCAATGCCACCTTGGAAAATGCCGTCGGTGAACTAGAGAATCACGATGCCATAGTCGAAGCTAATATTAGAAAGACTCGTCAAGCGGTCGCTAAAACTCAAGCAAGATTAGCCTCTTTACAAAAACAGCAATTAAGTTACGAGTCTCAACTAAAGCAAGCAAAAGAGCAAATCTCAGTTTGGGAGGGCAGAGCAAAGTCAATTGCCAGTACTGATGAACCCAAGGCGCTGCAATGTTTGAGTCGACGAAATCAATGCGAATCGGAATCTCGTCGTCTCACTCAAGCTATTGAACAGCAAAGTAATTTAATAATAAAAGTAGCTGATAATTTGCATGCCCTTAAATCTAAGCTAGACGATATGAGTCAACGGCACGATCTTATGCGTTCAAGGCAAAGCGTTGCCGAAGTAAACCGCGTCGCTTTCAAAGCGGATCAATCACAGGCACTAAATGATACTTTCGAAAGATGGGAGGCGAGTGTACTAGAGACAGAATTAACCATCACTGATCAGGGCAGTAACGATCCGCTTGAAGCTCAGTTCAGCCGAGAAGAATCCAAATCCGAATTACAGAATCAATTAAAGGCATTAAAAGATGATCAAGCTCAATCATAGCTAAATAACCATTAACTATAGGAGATTATCATGAGCAATCTCATTTATTCGAATGGCAATGACATTTCAGTGCCAGATCAAAAGTTAGGTCCTATGAACTCTCAACTTAACCAGAGCAATCGAATCAACAGAAAATCCTTAAGTACCATCCTTCGTACTATTGGCGCCTGTGCCGTTCTAGCATCGTTATCTCTGTTTCTGCTAGAGGGTTGGACCGAAGGAAACGATTTATATCGTTACATTAAATTGCTATCTCTTACCGGGCTGATTACCAGTGCTGGTGTTTTCTTAAGCTTTATTTTCAAGGAAGTCAAAGGAGCAAGGGTATTCTTCGGGCTGAGCTTGGTAGCGACGGTAGCCAACTTTATGATTCTGGGTGCCTTAGCTTACTCTCTTGTTCAACTCGATGGGGCATTAGTTGACTACCCTGCCATGCTCAAATGGCAAACAATAAATATTAAAACTTTTATTCCTTTAGCGATTGGAGCATCCGCTCTATTGGGTCTTTTAAGTTACTTCAGTTTCAATATTTTTGCCCGCCTAGCTGCTAAAAAGCTAACAGTCTCCTTCATAGCTTTGAACTGCCTCTTTTTAATCCCTGTTCGTGAGACACTTTACGCCGCTACTTTAGCTTCCATAGCGTTGGTTATCGCTTCTTGTGTAAGCTTGCGGGTTATTAAGAAGCAAAAACTGGTTCTAACAACAGAGTCGAGGGCCGCATTAGCTTGTTTGTTCCTACCGGGCATATTAATTTTAGCCAGAGCGCTCGGCCTGTATGCAGTTGATGGACTAATGCTCGCAACTATTTTTGGACTGATCTACTACGCAACACGCGTCTTCGCAACAAAGCCCGATGTAAACCCAAAGACCAAGATTCTAGACAGCTTAAGGTTTGTGGCTGGCTTAGGATTCTCTCTTAGTCTTTTGACGTTGTTGCCTTCCCAATTTGACGACTACATTGTGCTTGCCTTTTCGTCATTGATGATGGCGTTTGCTTACGACATGGGCGCACCATGGTCTAACACTAAGTCTGCCAAGACTTTAGCCAAACACCAGCAGTTCTTAATTTCAACATCTGTAATGATACTGATTTTGACTAATATTGCATCAGCCTGGGCCACGAGCTCCATTATTGTAAGTTTCATGTCTCTGCTAGCAATGCTTATGTTGACAACATTGACCGACCACATATCCAGCACCCGTGCAGAACTGCGCGCTGCCAAGATAATGAGCATACTTGCAATGACGGCAACTGGACTACTTACGCTGGCAAGACTCGTTGATCAGTTCAATGTAGGTTCCTGGATACTGTTTGCTGGCGGTGGCGTTACCTTGATTCTAATTGCCTCCATAGTTGAACGATCAGGTTGGTTATCAAGACCTTCAACTACTAGCGCCGCGAGGTAAACTAAATAGTGCGGTCACATTCACCCCAAGACGAAGTTTGTCTTGGGGTTTTACCATTTCATGCCTGAACACTAGAGCGCATCAGTAAACTATGTGAACCTCGAAATCAAATGACAGACTACGCAAGTTAGATTAGATTCTAAGGCCTACTCGACAAATAGTTACAAAACACCAAAGGTTTGCTTTTATATGGCTAGATCACCTCAAATAGTAGATGTGCTGAAGCTGGAGCTAAGATCACAAGGAATTCAATACAAACAGCTCGCAGAAAAGTTAGATCTATCGGAGTCGACCATAAAGCATATGTTTTCGTCCAAGAACTTTTCTTTAAAAAGGCTTGATAGCGTTTGCGAGATTCTTGGTATTGAATTGACGGATCTAGTTGCCAAATACGAAGCGCAAAGTCCTAAAATCGAGCAGCTCAGTCTTGAGCATGAGAGGGAGCTGGTCTCTGATGCCGCTTTATGCTTGGTTGCTTATTGCGTTGTAAATAACTGGACCATACAAGAAATCATCGAGATGTACGATTTAAGCGAAACCGAGTGCATTCGATGTCTCGCTCAGTTAGATAGGATGAAGATGATTGAGCTCTTGCCCGAAAATAAAATTAAGCCACTAATTTCTAATAATTTCACTTGGCATAAAAATGGTCCCATTGAACAATTTTTTAAAAAAGAGGCCCAACAACGATTCCTCAGTGGCTCCTTTGCTGGCGATGATGCCGCCAGAATTATTAAACTTGGCGACCTATCAGATAAGTCCATTCAGCAAATTATAGAGAGACTTGAAAATATTGGAGAACTTTACGATCAATTAAATACCGAGGATAGTAAACAGTCATTTAACTCCAGACATGGCACCAGTATGGTATTGGCGATTCGTAAATGGGAATTTCATGCCTTTCATAAACTACAAAGATAGATTGCCAAACCGGAAATCTAGTCCATAAAAAAAAGGCCATCAACACTTAGTTGATGGCCTCTTCCAAAAGCTATAAAGCGCTTCTTTTACTGAGATGCCGCCTGTAGGGTGACTCCTGAGTAAGCTGAATAGCCCCGTAGGCGAATGTAGTACGTTCCAGCAGTTGGATTGTTGAAAGTACAGGTTTCGCTATTACCGTTTCTATATGGACGGCAATCATAGTTTCTAGTGGTTGGATTCGCACCACGACGCACATACAAGTCGGCATCGCCAGATCCACCACTAATTTGCACAATCAACTGACTCTGACCTGCAGGCACATCCAACTGGAAGTTCTGCCAAGAACTTCTAGAGCCGGATAGGTTTGTTTCTAAGATAGAATCAGGTTCAACTGGACCAGTGCTGGGTTCATCGTAGTTTGCAACCAAGCTCAAACCCGAGTAAGCAGAGTAAGCTCGAATCATCACATAGTAAGTACCCGCTTGAGTAGTGCTAAAGCTACATGATTCGCTGTTACCATTACGGTATGGTCTGCAATCGTAAGAGCTGGTAGTCGGCTCAGAACCATAGCGCACGTACAAGTCGGCATCACCAGATCCGCCACCGATATCGAACCTCAAGTTAGAAGCGCCGGCTGGAATCTCTAGAGTAAAGCGAGTTTCGCTGCGTAATGAACCTGAAAGGTTAGTTTTAGCTACGCCGTTAGCTAATTCATTTTCGCCTGGTGTTGGACCACCTGATCCTGGATTAACCTCCTCAACCGCCGCTTTCGCATCAACGATACCCGTGCCACAACTAGAGCATGTGCTAGGGAAGGTTCTGGCTGTGGATTTCAAAACCGTCTCAACTTCCGAAGGAGTGATATTCGGCTTTACCGCATACATCAAAGCTGCCACACCGGCCACATGAGGTGTCGCCATACTTGTGCCTTGATAGTACTCATAGTTCGGGGAGGCTGGTGAAGTTGCACCGCTGTTAAGAGTAGACAAAACACCCTCTGAATCATTCGCTGAGCTTTGTGCACCACCCGGTGCTGCAACATCAACCACATTACCGTAGTTAGAGTAATACGCTCTACCACCACTGCGATTTGTTGCTGCAACCGTAACAACATTTTGACAGTTAGCAGGCGTAGCTGAGCTAGCGTTAGTGTTAGAGTTACCCGCCGCTACAACCACCGTTGAACCCAACGCAACCGCTTGGTTAATGGCCGATTGAGAAGTCGGGTCACATGAACCACTACCACCTAGGCTAAGGTTTATTACTTTCGCAGGGTTAGGATTGTTTGGAACACCAGGGACTGAACCACCAGCCGACCAGATGATTGCATCAGCAATATCAGATGTTAGTCCGCCACATTTACCCAGAACGCGTACCGGCAGAATCTTAGCACCATAAGCAACACCAACGATTCCAGTGTTGTTGTTTCCGACAGCCGCTACTGTGCCAGCCACGTGCGTACCGTGCCAACTACTGTCTTGGTTACGCGGAGGGCTATTGGTACCGCATTCGCCTGCGCTTACGGCATCTCCCGTATCCGCAGGGTTAGAGTCGCGCCCGTTGCCGTCATTACCGATGGCCGCAGTACTGATAAAATCGTAGCCGGGTACCAAATTTGCGTTTAAATCAGGGTGAGACGTAATACCAGTGTCCAAAACTGCAACCGTTACGCCAGAACCAGTTGTGATATCCCACGCTTGAGGGACATTCAATCCACCAGTGGATTCGAAATAGTGCCACATGTTTGTGTACAACGGATCGTTTGGCGTTGCCATTGGCTTCAACATACGATCAACCATGACATGTTCTACCATTGGATCAGCCTGAAGCTCAGCGAGCATCGCTTTCATGGCTTTTCTACTCATGCGACCGCCTTTACGCTTTGGTAACTCGAATACGTGAGCTCCTGTAGCCATGCGTCGGATGTGCTTCATGGCACGACCTGCAGATCTTGCGGCTGCTGCTTCCATCGAAGTGGTAGTTGCAAAAGTTTGTGACTGTGGTGCTGATGGCTTGTACTTTACGATGATACGATCAGCAAAAGCCGGGTTGGATTGTGTTGTTAGATTTTGTGCTTTGTATGAGGCAGCCGAGCCATCAGTTGGCATAACGGCCTGCGCGGACATCGTAAGTAGGGATAACGACGCACCGCAAAATGCGCTTCTTAGAACGCTTTTTTTGTTTATCATTTTTAAATTCCTAAGTATGTTGGGTTTATTTAGAAACGAGATTACCCTAGGACACCCATCTCGCTTGCTGGTCTAAAAATAGACACGACGCACTATATAGGAGAATTTATTTCGCATCATCTCGGGCTCTTGGCCGTAAAAAATGCAAAATACGTAGATAATTGTCTAAAATCGGTCTTTATAAAGACCATACAAATATTGGACCAAATGTTAATAAAAACGCATAAGCATCGGAAAATGCTCACTTTTATAATATTTTCTTCTTTTTCTACTGTTTCGTCGTGCGCTAGCGCAGAATTGACGACAAATGTGAAGGCATTGAATAATCTTAATAATAAAAACAAAAATAAATATAATATTTCATATAAATCAGAACTATTCGCATATAGTACGAAAAAATCAAATCAGAACTCATGTTCTGTCACCACTGTGTCAAAAAAAATAAGGCATTTGGCGAACGAATCCAGATCAAAAAAACAAAAATGCGCCGGAAAACAATATCGTGCTACTACAGAACTGTCTTATCTTTGCGACCTTCAGCATATGGCCGAAGAGCAAGCTGAGCATCTTTATACGATGGGGACATTGAGTCATACCTCAGCAAACGGCGAGACTTTATCGGAAAGGGCCGATCGCTTTGCCATACCATGGTTATCGATCGGTGAAAATGTGGCATCCGGCTACAAAAGCGCTGAAGACGTACACAATGGATGGATGCAAAGTGGCGCGCACTGTAACAATATAATGAACTCAGACTACGACCATATTGGTGCCGCTGAACATCAGGGCTATTGGGTCGTTGTGTTCATAAAGAAGGGATCGTGAGCTTCATCAGAGCATTCACCGCCGCTCTAGTTTAAGATGAAGGGCTGTTAATTCTGAACTACCCACCACCTCAGCTTTGTGTCCGTGCAAACCAGAGCGAAACTCCGTGCCCTTTTCTAGGTAATCCTCAGCGACAAACATATCGCCCGCTCCAAATCCTTTACTGTGTCCTGATGCTAAGGTAACAACAATTTGCCCCTTTAAAATGACCAAAAGCGTTGGGTCGCCGGCAACATGATAGTCTGAATTATAGCCAACCGGACTAATGCGCATTCTAAAGTTAACCGCTTGAATTTGCTCCGACAAATGCCTTGTCTCATCCCCTTTAAGTTTGATCTCTCGAACCCCAAACTCTGAAGCTCCGACACCGTCACTGACAATGGTGTCTAATTTTAAGGTTGTCGAATCCATTAATTGTCGTTAAAAGCTAAAAATTTACTAGAGAAAACACTTCTATTCCTGGCAACTTGCTACGCCCCTGTAGAGCCTTGAGCTCGATTACAAACGCGACCAAGGCTGTTTCGGCGCCCACTTGATCTATCAATGCAACAGCCGCGGCTGCAGTTCCCCCGGTGGCCAACAAATCGTCTATCACGGCCACACGGTCTCCGGGCTGGATCGCTGTCTTTTGTAGCTCAACCGTAGCTTCACCGTACTCCAGCGAATATGACTCTCTGACAGTCTCACCACCTAACTTACCTTTCTTTCTGGCCATAACAATGGGCAGCTTCTCCTTGTAACCAATCGCGGCACCAAACAAGAAGCCACGGGCATCTAAGACGAGGAGTTTATCTATTTCATTAGCGACCACTTTCTCTGAAAAACGATCTACAACATATGTGAATGCCTCAGGGTTCTCAGTAATAGATTCTATATCCTTAAACTGAATTCCCGCTTTTGGAAAATCAGGTATGGTCCTAATGAGTGATTCTAATTCCATGTTAAACGCGCATTGGTGGAGAGAATAATGACGTAACAATACCTCAAAATTAGTGTGGGTTAAAAACGTTTCTTTCAATCACCCCACAATAAATAACTCCTAAACTCTCTTTTTATCTCTGGGCTTGGCTTGTTGGGTAAGGTCTTAAAAGATAGTATGTGTTGGCAGACAAATAAATTCGGAAACCTTTGATTTAAAGTATGAAATTAGATACCAGAGCCATATCCATTTCCTTGGTGATTTTAGCGACAATAGGGGTTTTCTATGTTCTCGTCGTTGGCAAAGCGTTTTTAGTTCCGTTAGCGGTCGCTTTAATGATCTGGTACGTGATAAATGCCATGAGCCGCAGCTTCGCCAAGATTATCCCATGGATCAAGCAGCCAAACTGGATAAGCATGTTACTGGCTATTCTTAGCATAGGACTCTTCATCTCGTTAACCGTTGATCTAATCCAGAACAATGTGGCCAATGTCCAAGAATCAATTCCAAAATATCGAGATAACTTCAATAATATTTCTAATAAAATAAGCCAACTGCTACCAAGCCAGGCAGTGGATAACCTACCAAAATTTTCCGAGTTACTAAAGGGCGTTGAGTTTGCACCAATTCTGACGAGCTTCACCGATAACGTTGTAGCAATGATCAGTAATATCACCCTAGTCTTGATCTACGTTGCCTTTATGCTGGCTGAGCAAGGCACGTTTCGTAAAAAAATAAGCGAGATATTCCCAGATCAAGCGAAACGAGGCTCGGTAATGAGCATTCTTAGTCACGCGCAAGAAGATATCCAAACCTATTTGTGGATCAAGTCTGTTACCAGTATTGTTACCGGATTGGTGAGTTACTTTATCCTCAAGCTCGTGGGCGTTGATTTTGCCGCTTTTTGGGCCTTTACTATTTTTATGTTGAACTTTATCCCAACCGTCGGTTCAATCATCGCCACTCTGTTTCCAGCGATGTTAGCGCTCATACAGTTCGACACTTTACTTCCATTTTTAGTAGTTCTAATTGGCGTGGGCTCCATTCAAGTGTTTGTCGGCAACGTCTTAGAACCAAAGCTAATGGGCAACTCACTAAACGTTAGTCCATTTGTGGTAATGATGAGTCTCACGCTTTGGGGTAGCATCTGGGGAATTGCTGGTATGTTTTTAAGCGTTCCGATAACAGTGATGATGCTCATTGTGTTCGCTCATTTCGATAGAACACGCTACATTGCTGTGCTTCTCTCCGGAGACGGAAGTCTTAAGTTTGCCAAGCAGACAGAAAAAGCTTTGGAAGATATAAAAAATTAGTTATTAAAAAAGCGCCCCTGTGAAGGAGCGCTGATGATTTTCTAAGCTCACTCAGCTTAAGGGATTTTTCAAGCTTTAGATGCCTGCCGCCTTTCGTAGCAGGTCCGCTTTATCAGTACTTTCCCATTTATACTCTGGTTCAGTTCTGCCGAAATGCCCGTATGCGGCCGTCTTCTTGTAAATCGGACGCAGTAGATCAAGCGTTTGAATAATTGCTTTAGGTCGAAGATCAAAGTGTTCAGCAACCAAAGCTTCGATTTTTGACTCATCGATTTTGGCCGTTCCGAAGGTATTGACCATTAAACTAACGGGATTTGCAACACCAATAGCATAGGCTACCTGAACTTCACAACGATCAGCCAATCCCGCTGCTACTACATTCTTGGCGACGTACCGTCCAGCATAGGCAGCAGAGCGATCCACTTTCGAAGGATCTTTCCCTGAGAATGCACCACCGCCGTGGTGGGCACGCCCGCCGTAGGTATCGACAATAATTTTACGTCCGGTAATACCACAATCTCCAACTGGCCCGCCAATCACAAAGCGGCCGGTCGGATTGACCAAATACTTGGTGTCAGAGGTAATCATGTCAGCAGGTAAAGTTGGTTTAATAATCTCTTCGATTACAGCTTCAACCAAATCATTTTGTGAGATTGACTCATCATGTTGTGTTGAGAGAACTACTGTATCGATAGCCTTGGGCTTATCATCTTCGTAACGTACCGTTACCTGCGACTTTGCATCTGGACGCAACCACCCCAACTGACCGCTCTTTCTAAGTTCGGACTGCTTCTTGACCAAACGATGTGAGTACTCAATCGGCATTGGCATCAAAACATCTGTTTCGTTGCATGCATAACCAAACATCAAGCCCTGGTCACCAGCACCTTGGTCAAGGTCAATCCCCTCACCTTCATTAACCCCTTGGGCAATGTCCGGAGACTGTCTGTCAAGGGTCATCATAATCGCGCATGACTTTGCATCAAAACCCATCTCTGAATCGTTATAACCGATCTCATTGATAGTCTCTCTGACACGTTCTACAACACCGTCAAGACCTCTTTTCGAGGTAATTTCTCCTGATAGTACAACCAAGCCAGTGTTTACCAGTGTTTCGCACGCGACACGTGAATAGGGATCTTGTTCGAATAAATAATCGAGGACAGTATCGGATATTTGATCAGCCACTTTATCCGGGTGGCCCTCGGAAACTGACTCCGAGGTAAAAAGAAAGTCACGCATGTGTATACCTTTTCGTGTAAGCAAGGGTATTTCAGTAAAATAGCCGATGGAGTCTATCACCGACTATGGTTTAATACAGCCCCTAGACAGCAGTCTTTTCAACAAATTTCGCGTTATGGTTAATCGATTACCCAGCTGGGTTTTTATATCTCTTGCATTAGTGCTAATGGGGGTCGCCCTGTTCCCTATTTTGCGGTTTGCTTTGGGTATTGACGCCCAAATTCAAATCCAATTTTTGACGGTGGTAATGATGCTAATCGGGGGGGTAATGTGCGGATTAACCGGGATGATATTGATGGTACGCAGGCAACCCGATTTGCAATGGGGGGGCCAACGCCAACATGCTGAGGATGAAGATGAAGGCACACTAAGTCTAGTAGGCCTTCATGCAACCGGGCTTTTGGTATTCACCGGAATCCCGCTGGCAAACTTTCTCGCATGCTATGCCCTATGGCTTAAAACAAGGCAAATATCCGAACTACATGACAAACATGGCAGAGAAGCTGTGTGCCAGCAAATCAGCTTCTATCTATACACGATGCTTTGTCTATTTATGGCGCTTCTTGTCATCGGCGTATTCGCATTGCTTTTTCTACTTTGCTTGCACTTTATTTTTTGTTTGATAGCTTGCTACCAAGCCAAATCTGGAAGCTTATTTCGTTATCCTGCCAATATCGCGATTATCGACCGCAAGCTCGAAAACAACACAGCATCTAACGACCAGTAATATACTCACCAATGATTGCTAGAGCGTCGTCATTACTTCCGCAGCTACATCAATCGTATCAGCGATGTCATTTTCACTATGCATACAGGATACAAAGCCCGCTTCAAATGATGACGGAGCAAGATAAATCCCCCTTTCGAGCATGCCATGAAAAAACTTATTGAATCGCTCGCCGTCGCAAGCAATGGAATCGTCGAAACTAGACACCCTACTCGCGTCGGTAAAGAAAAAGCCAAACATTCCACCAGCACCCTGCGTAAATAGTGGAATATCTGAACTTTGCGCCACATTTTTTAAGCCAATAAGTAGGCTCTTGGTCTTAACCGTCAAGTTCTCAAAGAACTTCGGGGCAGAAATCAATTCTAACGTTTTAATACCAGCAGCCATAGCAACAGGATTGCCAGATAAGGTTCCCGCTTGATAAACGGGACCATCTGGAGAGATATGACTCATAATATCAGCACGTCCGCCAAATGCACCTACCGGCATCCCACCTCCTATCACCTTTCCAAAACAGGTTAAATCTGGAGTTATATTGTATCGGCCTTGCGCCCCTTGCAGACCCACTCTGAAACCAGTCATAACTTCATCGAAGATCAACACCGCGCCGTATTTGGTACAAAGTTCCCTTAAACCCTCGAGATAGCCTTCTACTGGCGGTATGAAGTTCATATTGCCTGCAATAGGCTCGATAATCACACCCGCTATTTCGTCGCCAGCCTGTTTAAACACCTCTTCGAGGCTATTAAGATCATTAAATGGCAGTGTTATTGTTAGTTCGGCTAACGCCGCCGGAACACCCGGTGAAGTAGGCACACCGAACGTCAATGCACCTGATCCCGCTTTTACCAGAAGACTATCTGAATGACCGTGGTAACAGCCTTCAAATTTTATAATCTTATCTCTTCCAGTAAACCCGCGCGCTAATCTCAGGGCACTCATGGTGGCTTCGGTTCCGGAACTGACCATTCGGACCTTATCGATACTTGGTATCAACTCGCAAATCTTTTGCGCTAGGGTAGTTTCAAGCTCGGTCGGTGCGCCAAAGCTCAGCCCGTGTTCTGCTGTCTGCTGCACCGCTTCGATCACTTCTGGATGAGCATGCCCTAAGATCATCGGCCCCCATGAACCAACGTAGTCTATGTATTGTTTATCGGTGTTATCCCAGATGTATGCGCCTTTTGCTTTTTTTATAAAAACAGGTTCACCACCTACGCTTTTGAATGCACGAACAGGCGAGTTCACTCCTCCGGGAATGAATTTTTGGGCAAGAGAAAAAGGAGAATCAGACATAGCAAAAGCACTCTAAAGGCTAATAATGGGTCAAAATAGTATCACGATAAAAATCGCTCGCGCTAACTTAGGCAGGCCGCAACCATCAAAATCTAAATATCAACACCTATGAAAGGGCGGTTATCATTCGCGCCGCTTTAACCGTGTTTTTCATTAACATAGCGACGGTCATCGGTCCTACGCCACCCGGCACTGGCGTAATAGCTCCAGCCACTGGTTCAACATCAGCAAAGTCAACGTCACCAACAAGCTTATAGCCTTTTGCTTTGGAAGTATCTTCAACTCGATTGATACCGACATCAATCACCGTCGCACCAGGTTTAACCATATTAGCTTTTACGAACTCAGGTACGCCTATTGCAGCAATCAAAATATCGGCTTGCTGGGTATGATAAGACAAATCTTTTGTACCACTGTGACAACAAGTAACAGTGCAATTTGCCTTGTTACCCTTCTGCACCAGCAAACTCATCATCGGCTTACCAACAATATTGCTGCGGCCAATTACAACAGCATGCTTGCCAGACATTTCAATGCCACTACGGACGATCATTTCAGGGATGCCCGTCGGCGTACAAGGGGTCAGACAATCAATACCGATACTTAGTTTACCCACGTTCTCTGGATGAAAACCATCTACATCTTTAGATGGATCAATACGCTCGGTGACTGCGTCTTCGTCCATATGTTTTGGTAGCGGTAACTGTACTAATATTCCGTGTACTGACTCATCCGCATTCAAACGATCAATCTCTTGCATCAACGCTGCCTCTGACACATCGGCGGCGTGAGTAATTTTAATCGACTTTATACCGGTTTCCGTACAGGCCTTTACCTTACTTCCAACATAGGCTTTTGATGCTGGGTCCTCGCCTACCAGAACAACGACCAAACATGGCTGAACACCCTTAGAGATAAGTTCCGACGCCTCATCTTTAGCCTCGGATCTAATTTCAGCGGCAATTTTTTTTCCATCAATGATTTTGGTAGCCATAAACCACTCTTTGAACGTGTTATCAATAAGCGAGCGTATTTGTCGCTTGGTTAAAATTTAAATACTTTTCAAAAAACTTAATCCCAGTCGACATCCGAGATTTAGTTCAACGAAACAATTCTGGGCGCTATTGAGGTTCGTTACGATTCTTTTCAACCTTGCGTGCAAAAAATAAACCGAGCTCGAATAACAAACAAACCGGTAATGCAAGCATGACTTGAGAAAATGGATCGGGCGGTGTCATTAGCATAGCCACAACAAATGCGCCAAGAATAAAATAACCCCGATTTCCGGCAATTTTTTCGGCTGAAACCACGCCCATCCTTGTCAACAACACCAATGCCACTGGCACCTCAAACGCCACACCAAAAGCAAAGAAAATACTCAATGCAAAACTCATATACGAGGCAATATCTGGGGTGAACGCAACACCCTCTGGCGTCATCGCAGCAAAAAACTGAAACATCAGTGGAAACACCACGAAGTAGGCGAAGGCAATACCTAAGTAAAACAGTGCTGTGCTGGAAACAACCAGTGGTAAAACGATACTTTTCTCATTTTGATATAGACCAGGTGCCACGAAAGCCCACACTTGATACAACACGAATGGAACAGCAATAGCGAATGCCGTAGCAAAAGCCAACTTAAATGGAATAAAGAACGTCCCATGCGGATCAACCGCAATCATACTGCCACCGTTGGGTATTGCACGTGTTAGCGGCTCGGCAAACCAAGCGTATATATCACTTGCAAAGGGAACTAGGCACAAAAACACCAGCAATACCGAACCTACTGCCCATAAAAGTCGATTACGCAGCTCAACTAAATGCGAGACAAAGGGCTCTGTTTTTTCCACCGAATTATTCACTGACTCAAAAATTTTTCTCTAAAGTTGGCGAGAAAGCGTGATCAACTAAACTCAGCCTTTCGGCGATGAAGAATCAGCTTCGGAGCTTTCATTAGTTTTATCCACAGCATCATTATCTAACTCTTTTTGTGCAGAGTCTGCTAAGTCACGACCAAACTGTTTGATATCGTTTTTGAAATCATCCATTTCCCTTTTAGCAGCCTCAATGTCGGCAAAAGGAGTATTGTCTATTTCACTTTGCATCTCAGATCTCAGACGGTAGACCCCTTGCCGAGCTTTACGAATAAAGAAAGCTATCTGCTTTGCCACTTCAGGCAAGCGCTCTGGCCCCATGACCAACAGCAACACTACGCCAATCACCACCAGTTCGAAAAAACCGATATCGAACATATTCTATCGATTACTTAGTATCTTCTTTCTGCGCGTCTTGACTCTCAGCTTCTGGAGCCGATTCGCCATCTTTACTATCGTCATTTAACGCATTTTTAAAGCCCTTTACAGCGCCACCAAGATCACCACCAATACCACGCAACTTCTTGGTTCCAAAGATAAGCGCAACGATAACCAGAACGATCAAAAGTTGCCAAATTGATATTCCACCTAAGCCCATAATTATGCCCTCATTTACTAATTAGTCTTACGAGCCGCCTTTTCAGCAAGCCCACTGGTGCCCA
Source organism: Gammaproteobacteria bacterium (assembly GCA_022447525.1). Taxonomy (GTDB): domain Bacteria; phylum Pseudomonadota; class Gammaproteobacteria; order Arenicellales; family Arenicellaceae; genus Arenicella. The sequence goes on along the minus strand of JAKVBA010000009.1, from coordinate 77,206 downwards.
TGCGCCTACTCAGCTCATCCAAAACCTGTTGTGGATTTAAGCCCTGTTGCACCAGAAGCACCATAGTGTGAAACCACAAGTCTGCGATTTCATAAATAATTTTATCTGCATCACCATCTTTGGCGGCCATAACTGTCTCAGTCGACTCTTCACCCACCTTTTTTAGTATTGCATCCAAACCTTTGTGATACAGCGAAGCCGTGTAAGATGAACTCGGATCCGCATTAACACGAGATTGCAGTACTTGATAAACTTGTTCTAAAACGTCTTTACTCATTTCAATATTCAGCTTAGCTAGTTAGATAGATCATCAACCATTAGACCATTGAAAATCGATGCTAGCTACATAGTCTAGTGCCCACAACGCGGCCAACAAACCTCAAATAAAATAACATCTCACTACTTTGGCAGCTAATTTTGATACCCCGGCAATGCTAAAGCCTTACTTCAATACCAGCATCTCGCATAGCTTCTTTAGCCTGTTGCACTGTGTACTCACCAAAATGAAAAATACTTGCCGCTAAAACGGCATCAGCACCGCCCGCTTTAACACCATCAACGAGATGATTTAGATTTCCGACACCACCAGATGCTATCACCGGGATATTTACCGCGTCAGTGACAGCCTTGGTAAGCTTTAAATCATACCCCGCCTTTGTTCCGTCGCCATCCATACTTGTCAAAAGTATTTCGCCGGCGCCATATTCTGCCATTTTGACGGCCCACTCTACAGCATCGATTCCAGTTTGTTTTCTACCGCCATGAGTGAAAATCTCCCACCTATCATAGCAGTCTCCTTTCTCAAAGAAGTGAGTTTGCTTGGCATCTATCGCCACTACAATACACTGCGAACCAAAGTGCCCTGATGCTTCTTTAATAAATTCTGGTTTGAAAACCGCCGTGCTATTGACAGAAATTTTATCGGCGCCGGCATTTAACAACCCCCTGACGTCGGCCAATTCGCGCACACCCCCACCAACAGTCAGTGGGATGAACACTTCACTGGCGACTTGTTCCACCACTTCCAAAATCGTACCTCGGTCGTCGGACGTAGCGGTAATATCTAGGAAGGTAATCTCATCGGCACCTTGTTCATTGTACCTTTTGGCAACCTCAACTGGGTCGCCAGCATCTCTGATACCAACAAAGTTGACGCCTTTGACGACTCGTCCGTTGTCGACGTCTAAACAAGGAATAATTCGCTTCGCTAAGGGCATAATACAAAATCTAGCCAGTGATTCTTGAATCCAGGTAATCTTGGCCTTCTTTGAAATCAAGAGTGCCTTCGTAGATTGCACGCCCTGTAATCACACCTGAAATGCCAGATTCTTCGATCTTCTGTAATTCAATCAAATCTTGCATGTTGGTGACTCCACCCGAAGCAATGATCGGGATAGACACGGACTCAGCTAAACATTGAGTGGCTTCAAGGTTGACACCTTGCATCATTCCGTCACGCGCAATATCGGTATAAATAATGGCCTGTACACCGTCGTTTTCGAACCGTTTGGCTAGATCGATCACATCATGGTCAGTTAACTTCGCCCAGCCATCAATTGCGACGATACCGTCTTTTGCATCTAAACCGATGATTAAATGTTTACCAAAGCGCGGTGCTATTTCAGCGATAAACTCAGGCTCAACCGCTGCTCTAGTACCGATGATTACGTATTGCACGCCAGCATCGAGATAAGCTTGAATCGTCTCTTTATCACGAATTCCGCCGCCTATCTGTATCGGCACATCGGGGTATTTGCTAGCAATTGCGTTAATTACGTCTGCATTTGCTGGCTTACCTGCAAACGCTCCATCAAGGTCAACTAAGTGCAATCTCTTGGCACCTAACTCTACCCACTTATCCGCCATCGCCAACGGACTATCGCTGAATACGGTTGAGTCTTCCATTAAGCCTTGGCGCAAACGCACACATTTGCCTTCTTTTATATCTATTGCGGGTATCAGTAACATGTTTAATACTTTGCCGCTTTAAGCAGCCTGACCATTCCACTCAGTGAAATTTTTTAATAGTCTCAAGCCATTGTCATGACTTTTCTCAGGATGAAATTGCACAGCGAAGACATTGTCTCTACCCACTGCAGCAATAAACTTATGCCCATAGTCAGCGCCGCCATAAACCACACCCAAATCTGAGTCTGGCGCGGTATTGGCACAAAAACTGTGGACAAAGTAAAAATAGGCATCATCTTCGATCCCATTCCACAAAGGATGATCACGCAGCTGAAATACCTGATTCCAGCCCATCTGCGGGATCTTCAATCTCGGTAACGGTGGGTTTTCGCTAGCCTCCACGACTTGGTGAAAATTACTAAAATGCCTCACCGAGCCTTTAAAAAGCCCCAACCCTTGGCGACCACCGTCTTCCTCACAATAATCAAACAGAGCCTGCATACCCACGCAGATACCCAATAGCGGCTTTTGATCCAGGCAGGTCTTAATTGCATCCTCTAGACCCCTGCTTTGCAGTTCACTAAACCATGTACCCACGGCACCCTGTCCAGGAAGTACAATTTTGTCGGACTCAAGTAATGTATTTGCATCACTGGTCAAAACCACGTCTGCATTGGGCGCAACTGTGCTTACGGCCTGCTTGACGGACCGTAGGTTTCCCACTCCCAAATCAACTACTGCGATTCTCATAACTGTTTTATTTGGAGCCCATTCTTACGTTATAGACTTTAGTTTACAGACTACCTTTGGTTGAAGGTATAACACCCTGACTGCGCTCATCATACTCAAGCGCCATACGCAATGCTCGGCCGAATGCTTTAAAGATTGTTTCGGCAATATGGTGTGCGTTCTTTCCGCGAATGTTATCCACGTGAAGAGTCAGCCTCGCATGGTTGACAAAGCCATGAAAAAACTCATCGAATAAGTCCACATCAAAACCACCAATACGCGCTCTACGGTAATCAACACTATGCATACACGTTGGTCTGCCAGAGAAATCAACAACCACCCTACTCAATGCTTCGTCCAAAGGAACATACGCATGTCCATAGCGACGTACCCCTTTCTTGTCGCCAATGGCTTGATCGAAGGCTTGTCCAAGAGTGATACCAATATCCTCAACGGTATGATGGTCGTCTATATGCAAATCGCCCTTGCAGGTGATGTCTAGATCAATAAGACCATGACGACCAATTTGATCCATCATGTGCTCTAAAAAGGGCACACCTGTATCAAATTTAGTTTTTCCTGTACCGTCGAGGTTTAATTTAACGGTGATTTGGGTCTCGCTGGTATTACGAGTCACTTCTGCGATGCGATTGCTCATACTAATCGTGTGAAACAGTAAATTTTTATTGCAATCGATGAAAATGATCGCAAATAGTAGGACAATGGGCGCGAATTTTAGCATTCTTCGGGCGAGAGACATACACAAAAGCTCGACTTAGCAAAAATAGTGCAATCGTTAAATCCTATGAAAGTGATCGAATCCTATGATTTCTGCGAATTAGGTATCGGGAGGTAGTCATCAACATGAAGTCCGAGTCAAAATCATTGAGCGTTCCAGTAATTGGAGCAATTCCTAGAAAGTACCGCAGTTTCGTTAGGGAAAAGGCTATCGATCGTGCTCGCACTCGGATAATCGTGGCCGGCAATGATCCTAGAAAAATGAGTCAACAGGACTTGGAGGTAGTAGTTCGTGAAGAAGAGGACAAGATAAAGAGCTCAATTAGAGAACGCGGTCTGCTTGCCGTGCTCGCTCTTTTGGGACTAAATTTGTTCGGTTGAGTGAAAAAGTATCAGTCGCAACTACTTCTAGCGAAGATCGACGTTCGGACATGGCGGAATAAATGTCAAAGAACACGAAGTTAACTGACTAAGCGTAGAGAAATTTTCATTATGATATTTAAGCAAGCCTTTCGCGTAGCTTTTGTAGCGCTGATTTGGAAGCAATACAAAGCCGTTATTATCTCGACCTTATTGTTATTCGCCTTTATTTTTGTCGTCGGCAGCATTCACGAGGACTATTTGACTGCCGTTGGCCCTGAAAACATAGATCAAAAGACTTTCATCTATAAGTGGCTAGCCTATATTGTCGGTATAGCAACCTACCTTGGGCTTCATGCATTGCGAGCCAGAGTGAAACCAAAAAACCTTACAGACAAAGAAAAGATTCAAGAATCCAAAGAATTAGAAACGGTTGGTGATGACCCATTCGCTCAAATCAGGGAAAGAAAAAAGCTACGTAGTCGAGCAGACTTTTTGATGGAAGACCAAAGAAAAAGTGATTAATTTAGTTTGTATCAACTGTTTATTTAACTGCTTTTCAATCTGCACGATAGCGAAAATACGAGCAAATAACTTGATGTATGAATAATATCCTAGCGGATCGCCACAACAAATATATGCGAAATAAGAATGAGACAGGTCAACTTTAATCATCTGCACTATTTTTACGCTGTCGCCAAGGAGGGTAGTGTCACCAGAGCCGCCGAAACATTAAATGTAACCCCGCAGACGGTAAGTGGTCAGCTTGCTACTTTCGAGGAATACATAGGTAGCCCGTTATTTACCAGAGTGGGAAAGCGATTGGAGCCTAACAGTCTAGGCCAAGTCGCGCTGAAATACGCAGAAGATATTTTCAATCTAGGTAGCGAACTTTCCCGCACACTCTCGTCCCATGATCCATCGTCAATGACAAGCTTTAACGTCGGCATCGTCGACGTTGTCCCCAAAGTGCTTGTATTTGAGATGTTGAACGATTGCTTTGATTTGGAGGATCGTTTTGTTCTGGAATGTCACGAAGGTCATCTTCCAGATCTATTAGCCGACCTTTCAGTGAATAAACTCGATTTAGTGATCTCAGATCAACCCATGCCGATTGGTGTGAGCATCAAAGCAACAAGTCACCTCCTTGGGCAATCACACATGTCGTTTTTTGCCCACCGCGATAGCGAATATGATTATCGTTCGAACTTTCCGCAGTCACTGCATCAAGCACCGTTTTTAATGCCAGGTAGAAATTCAGCCATGCATCAAAACCTATCGGCTTGGTTTACAGAACAGAACATCATTCCGCAGATCGTTGCCGAATTCGAAGACAGCGCCTTAGTTAAATTTTTTGGCCAAAAAGGTCGAGGCTTATTCTGCGCCCCCACTGCGGTTGAGCAAGACATTCTGAACCAATTTCAAGTAGAAGCAATTGGGAGAACAGCCGCAATTTCGGAGCGCTACTTTGGCATTTCTCCAGAAAGAAAACTAAAGCATCCTGCACTTGAGACCGTAATCAATACTGCTAAACGGCTTCTAAAATAATTGGGATATTTATCGCGAAACAGCTTGGTAAAAAAAAGCCCCAGCAAAATGGCTAGGGCTAAACCCATCATAGAGGATGGTAGAGGTTAAGAAGGTAAAACTAAATCATTGGTCGGTACTTACTTTGCTGCTTCAATGTAAGCAATCAAGCCCAAAAGAACTAACGTTACGTAAATCATAATTTCCATAATTCGATCTCCAGTTAAATGTTTAAAGACTATCTATTTGTTTTGATAATTTATATTTAAGGGCTAAAACATCAAATTAAATCAGATTAATCCATAGTTTTTATTCGAAATTTCCTTATATTGGTCGTTTATTTCCAAACTGGAGTTTTATAGTTTCTGGCGGTCTAGTATAGCCATTAATTTGCTTGGAATACGGCGTCGTTACTCGCTGTTGTAGTGCTGCGGCATTCGTTTAACTGAAGGTCCATAGAGGTATTACCTCTTAGAATACCCCTTGGACAAAACAATAAGCTGGCAACTGAAATTTACTCTGAAACATCAATCAGCAGCACCTCAGAGTCGACAACAGCATTGATTTGGACTCCTTTTTGATCGGTAATTTCGGCCGCATCACCTTTTGACAAAGAATGTCCTCCGACAATCACTTCACCATTGCTAACAAGAAGGTAGCCGTTGTGATCGATGCGTTGCTCAATCACTTGACCTTTTACAAGCCTACCCGCATAAATCTTTGCATCGGCATATATGCTCAAAGGAGCCGTTCCATCGCCCGAAACCAATAACGATAGCTTCGATTCTACCGGCTCCTGATTAGGAAATTGATGAGCGCCCCATCGAGGTTCAACATTCTGTCGATTTGGCTCAATCCAAATTTGATACAAACTCGTCGCCTCGGATTCTCTGTTATGTTCAGAATGCTGAATTCCGGTACCTGCGCTCATGACCTGAACATCGCCCGCCTTAGTTTTGCCCTCATTACCTCGACTGTCTTTATGAGTGATTGCTCCCTCACGAACGTAGGTGATGATTTCCATATTAGAATGCGGATGAGTATCAAAACCCGTACCTGCTTGAATAATGTCATCATTAATCACTCTCAGTTTTCCAAAACCCATTCGGTCAGGGTCATAATATTGACCAAAGCTAAAATGGTGACGGGCATTCAACCAACCAAAGTCAGCATGCCCCAGATCAGTATAAAAAATTGGTTTAATCATCGTTTACTCCCAAACAAGAATATTTGTTAAAACAAATTACCGCGATAAAATCGTAGGCGATTAAGGAAATAGTTTAAGCAGAGCTAAAACTAGCTCGTCTACCCACTAACCCAACACAAGCCTCAGACCTTTAGAGTTCGTTGGAATGAATTGAGCAAGAGCAAAACGCCCAGCACCTTGAATTGCAACGATAGCCGCTAAGATCACAAGTAGTGCCGGGAACTCCCAACCGCCCCCTTGGTTTGAGAATAACCACCCATTGGCTATATGAACCCAAGTGGCGCCAGCCAATATCGGCACACTAAGCAGTGCACTTAAACGCGTAGCGACTCCGAAAATAAGCGCTACTCCAATGCCCAATTCTCCAAGAATCGTAAAGTACGCAGCAATGGCAGGCAGGCCTATACTCGCAAAAAAACCAACCGTACCCGCAGGAGTAAACACAAACAGCTTTAACACTCCATGCGCTAAAAGTACTGCACCCAAGCTAAAACGAAGCAAAAGCTTGGCAAAATCATCGTTAGTAAATGTAGTCATTATTTATCTCCAAAAATTTTGTAAATTAGGCTAATGCCAATGCAAGCAAGATTAATTTATTAACAAAATAATGATAATATAGATTTTATTAAAATAATTAATTCCATTATGGAATCATTATGAGATCATTATCGCGTGCCAAAATATTCGTTACCGTTGCAAAGCTTGAGAGTTTCTCTGCCGCTGGAAGAGAACTTGGTCTGACTGGTGCCGCGGTCAGTAAACAAGTACAGAACTTGGAAAAACAACTGGGTGTTCAACTACTAAATCGTACAACCAGGCAAGTCTCTCTGACCGAAGAAGGCGCCGTATACTATGACGGTGCTGCTCGCGCTCTGGCTGACCTCGCTGAAACAGAACAACGGCTTCAAGAACTCAAAGAACGTCCTACTGGAAAGTTAAAGGTAAATGCACCAATGTCTTTTGGGAACGCCTTTCTAAATACTCCAATCACAGATTTTGCTAAAGAGTATCCAGATGTCACTATGGAAATCGATTATAGTGATAGCTGGGTTGATGTCGTTGGCGAGGGGTATGACGTGGTCATCAGAATTGGAGAAATGAAAGATTCTGGATTGAAAGCGCGAAAACTGGGAGACTGTCCCATCTGGCTTTGCGCCTCGCCAGAGTGTCTAGAAAAACACGGCAAAATAGAAGGTATCGATCAACTCAAGGAATATCCTGCCATAACTTACTCACAACACGGCCGCAGCGAGTCATGGGTATACGGAGACAATACGACAACAGGGTCAATTAAATTACGGTCGGTTTTTTCTGCCAATACCGCAGAATTAGAGTTAGAGGCGTGTTTGGCGGGGCTTGGAATCGCAGCTTTACCGGCATTTGCCGTATCTTCAGCATTGCGTGATGGCCGCCTGCTTAGGGTCTTACCACAGTATGAAACTTTGCCGGCCAGGTACATCTTTGCTCTATTCCCACCAAACCGAGCAAACTCATCCCGAGTGCGTCTATTTATCGATAGTTTAGTAGGAGCTCTCGAGTCATTTGACTGGACATACACTTAAATCATGCGTTAGGCGAAAGATTTGATAAATCGAGTTTCATTACCCTGTTTCGGAGAATCGGGTATCAACTGAGTGATCACTAAAGACATGCATGCTAGACCTGCACCGAATAAAAACACAGCCGCATTTGATATCAACCAAAGTAGTCCGAGTGCGGCCGGTAAAATCACCGCAGCTATGTGATTGATGGTAAAGCTCACTGCTGCAGTTGATGCTATATCTTCTGGCAATGCAATTTTTTGAATATAGGTTTTCATTGCAATCGCAAATGCAAAAAAGAAGTGATCAATAATATACAAAGCGCCAGCGATATGGGCATTTTCGACAAATGCGTAAGAAATAAACACCGCGATCAACCCAAGGTATTCAAATGTCAAAGCCTTGCGCTCTCCAATGACGCCAATCAATCTACCGATCCAACCTGCAAATAAAAGATTAAATACATAATTAGCTAAAAACAGTAAAGAGATCGTCGACACCGAATATCCAAATTTTTCCACCAAAAGGAAGCCCGCAAAAACCATGAAAATTTGGCGTCGCGCACCACTTAAAAATACCAAGCTGTAGTAAAGCCAATAAGAGCGCTTAAAAACTAATTTAGTGGTTTGTTCGACCCTCGCTGGATACTGAGGAAACACAGCCCAAACGTACAATAAAAGTAAAAGGCTCATGCCACCAAACAGAACATAAATCAGTTGATATGAAGCGTTAAACAACTCAAACAAAGCCCATGTGGAGGCAAACACAAAAATAGCTGCTGCTGATTTGACCGATAAAGCCTTACCCATGAAATGGGCCGATTTGTCTTTATCAATCCACTGTAAAGTCAACGACTGATTAACTGTTTCAAAATAATGAAAGCCAATTGACATGACTACGGTGGTTATATAAAGACCCAAAACAGTAGGGAAAAAACCCGTCACCAAGACTCCCAAAGCAAGCAGCAATAGCGACACCATTGCCAATCTTTGCTCTTTTATAAAGACCAGTAAAAACACTGCGGTGAAGGCAAGAAAACCGGGCACTTCGCGTAAACTCTGTAGTATGCCGATTTCTCGACCAGTAAAATCAGCCGCTTCTTTACTAAAGTTATTGATGAGCGCAGTCCATGTTGAAAATGCCAATGGCATAATGAACGCCATTATAAGGAGCAAGGCTGCAGGTGACTTCCAGGGCTGAGTGATTTTCATAACGGACGGCGACTAGGATAAATAATCAGACTTGCCAAGTATCGTCTAAGTAGACAATCTCGACCACCCAATCAATAGAACTTTATCAACATTATCTACCCGGAGTGCAGAGCCGTTCAGGCAGCCTTGTGTTTGTTTATCAGACGCACCTTGTTATTTAGCGATATCTACAAGCAGTCAAAGTCGAGCACGCTAAACGTGTACTGCAGATATACGACCCCGCTCTATGGATTTGATAGCCTTTAAATTGCTAGCGAAATTACAAGCCGCTTGATAAAAATTTCCTTTCAGTTTTTGTAATGGCTTAGTTTGTGATCTACCTTAACTCAAACATATTTGGCTAGATAATGGCAGCAAGAGAGCCAATCGCCTTAATCTTCGTAGTTACTTCTTCTTTACACTTGCAAATGCGCGCCACAAGCGCCATTTGATCTAGCAGCTATGTCAGTGGAACTGGCGGCCGCCCTGATTGATTCTTATGGTCATTCAAATCGAACTATTAGATAAATCAAGCAACCTCGCGAGACCAGAGCTAAATTAATCCTCCGCCAAACCCATCGTCTTCCTCTTCTTCGTCTTCTTCTGGTTCCGGCTCAGCCATTAACGAAAATTCAGACTTCCCAGAGAAGGACGCATCTTTCTTAATTTTCAATCTCAAGTTATTTGGAGAGTCCGAGTTTTTCAGTGCCTCCTCTTCTGAGATTTTTCCATCCTTAAACAGATTTATCAGCGCCATATCAAAAGTCTGCATTCCATACTGCTCAGAACCCTCCATTGCCTCCTTGATTTCATTTACCTTACCGTCTTTGATTAGATCTTTAACCCTTGGAGAACCGGTTAATATTTCAATGGCAGCTGTGCGTTTCCCATCCACGGTAGGAATGAGTCTCTGAGAAATAAGACCTTTCATATTCAATGAGAGATCTAAGTAAAGTTGATTATGCCTCTCCTCAGGGAAGAAGTTGATAATTCTATCCAAAGCTTGATCAGCATTATTTGCGTGCAAAGTAGACAAACAAAGATGACCTGTTTCCGCAAATGCCAACGCATGCTCCATTGTCTCACTGTTTCGAATTTCTCCAATTAATATAACGTCTGGAGCCTGACGCAAAGTGTTTTCTAAGGCATCCTCATAAGAATCCGTATCAACACCGACCTCACGCTGATTAACAATACTTTTTTTGTGAGGGTGGACAAATTCGATTGGATCTTCGATCGTAATGATATGCCCAGCGTGAGTCTCGTTTCGATAATCAATTAACGCAGCCAACGAAGTGGACTTACCTGATCCAGTTCCTCCTACAAATAAAACTAAACCGCGCTTTTCCATGATTAGATCGGTCAACGTACTTGGCAATCCAAGCTTTTTATAATTAGGCAGTTCTGTTTTGATGACTCGAATCACCATCGCCATATCATTTCGTTGACGAAAGATGTTAACGCGAAATCGACCAATTTCAGGCTCATCGATCGCTAAATTCATTTCCGGTTTTTGCTCAAAGTCCTTCGCTTGCTCGGCATTCATTATCTGAGCGCCAATCTTGGCGATATCGGCTCCACTCAGAGCTTGCTTGCCGATTTTTAACAACTTGCCTTGAACTTTCATTGATGGTTGCACACCAGATGAGAGATACAAATCGGAACCGTCTTTGTCGACGATAAGCTTTAAAAGTGCTTTTAGCATCTTGTCTCTACCCAAAGTATATGAACTTGCAACAGTATAATTAAGCAGCTGTAAAATTTCAGCCGAGGATGTCAAATAAAAGGGGCCCCATAGGGACCCCTGTGCCGAACAAAAAGCTTGATGCTTTTTACTTAGTCGAGGGAATCTTGGTCTTGCCCAAGGCCGACTGTGCACTCGACTTTTTCATTGCTGAGCTTGCTTTGCTGGACGGTTTTGCACGACAGAAAGACTTTACCTGACGCCCGTCTTTTCTAGTATAACCATTTATCCAACTACAAGAGCTATTTGCGGCACAATTACTTGCTTCCAGTCCCTTACAAGCCGAAGCATATATTGGCTGGGAAGCCAATGTCATACAAAGAGTAACAGCAGTGGTAAAACTAACTACGATATTTGATTTTTTCATTACTAAGTCCTTTTTATTAGTTAAATTGAATTGGCTCTCGCCAACGGGTTACTCCATAACCCTTCCAATAAAATAAACCATGCACTATCAAGTGCACCTCACCCGTTCGAGTGAAATTGCTCACAGACTATCAGACTAAACTCAGAACCTCATCGACCCAAGCTGGCAAAACCTCACTCGCCTTTCCATAAATAGCCTGATCAAAAGATGACGCTAAGGTAGAAGCCTCCAGATTAATCTCAATGGTTTTTGCACCAGACTGAGAGGCAAGTTGTACAAAACCAGCCGCCGGATAAACGTTACCAGAGGTACCCACCGCCACAAAACAATCACATTCCGCTAAGGCACGGTAAATGTCTTCCATATGAAAAGGCATTTCCCCAAACCAAACGATGTGCGGACGCAAGGTGCCCTGTGATGAACAACACTCACACCTATTCTCAACACTGATATCACCGTCACAGACAAATATCTGACCAGTCTGTTTACAACGCATTTTTAAAATCTCACCATGCATGTGTAGAACCGCTTTGGAACCAGCTTGTTCGTGAAGATTATCTATATTCTGAGTGACCAACATGACCTCTCCAGCAAACGCTCGCTGCAGCCTTGCTAATGCAAAATGCGCGGGATTCGGTGCGACTGCGCCATCCAATAGAGGCCGCCTCCGTTGATTATAAAAACGGTGTACCAATTTTGGATCTGCGGCAAAACCCTCAGGAGTTGCAACGTCCTCAATGCGATGCTCCTCCCACAACCCATCAGCGGCCCTAAAGGTTTTAATTCCAGATTCAGCCGAGATACCAGCACCTGTAAGTATCACGATTTTCTTCATGTGCACACCTACCGTTGGCAGCTACCGCAATAAAAGGTGTTGCGCTGCGCGATCACCATGGACTTCAGTCTCGCTCCACATCGAAAACAAGCCTCACCAGCCCTTCCATAAACCTGTAACTCGTGTCGAAAATAACCAGGTTTGCCATCGGCTTGTGTGAAGTCGCTTAATGTGGTGCCACCGGCCTTTATCGCTTTAGTAAGGACCGCTTTTATCTCGTTGACTAATTTGCTTAATCGTTTTTTACTTATTTTTCCTGCCTGTGTCGTGGGGCGAATTCCGGCTTCAAATAAAGATTCGCTGGCGTAAATATTTCCCACTCCGACTACGACATTGCCCTGCATAATCACATTCTTAATTGGCGCTGTCTTGCCGCGCGTAAGTCGGTACAAATATTCAACATTAAACGAATCGCTCAGTGGTTCCGGACCCAGTTTGGCTAATAACTTGTATTGTTCCAATGGCGACTTTATCAACAAACAACATCCAAAACGACGTGGATCATTAAAGCGAATGATCGCCCCATTAGAAAATTCAAAATCGATATGATCATGTTTTCCTATCGATCTATCATGATCCGGCTCTATTACCCTAACGCTACCAGACATTCCAAGGTGCAAAAGCACAACACCCAACTCGGTGTGCATGAGAATATATTTGGCGCGACGTTCAAGCTTGAAAACTGACTGACCACGCAATCTTTCAAAATCGACCGCTGGCACTGGCCAGCGTAAACGAGTTTCCCTGACAACGATCTGATCAATGTGTTGGTTCTCTACATATGGGGCTATGCCGCGCATAGAGGTTTCAACTTCGGGTAGCTCGGGCATTTCAATCTATAAATTTTATCAAGTTCCCACCAGCAATAGTGCAAATGAATTTGCACTAGGCCTTGATTAACTCCCCTTCTTGTGGAGCAAAATCATTTGAGGGCAGGCTTTTGTCGGTATTTTCATGTAACTCAGGGTGAGATAATTTAGCCATTCCATCCCGGTATATCTGCAACGCGCGACCACTGTCATTATTCGCCTCTAGTAATTCTCCCAGAACGGCATAGGCTTCCGGCAAACCTCCTATCGTAATAGCCTTCTCAAGGTACTGTATGGCCAAGTCTTTATTGCCCTCATAACAAGCTTGTCTACCGGCAGCCAAGTTTAAATGCGCACTCTCAGGTCTGGCCATTAGCCAGCCCTCAATCGTTCTGCGCATTTTAGCTGGTTTTGCTCCTTTTAAATTACCGTAGAAAACAACCAAACCCTCATCGAGCTTTGGTTGCGAATTGAGGGAATTTCTCACTAGCTTTTCAGCAGTCATCACGTCGCCATTTTGCACCAAGTATTTAGCATAGATAAGTGTATTTTCAGAAAGTTGCTGTTGCGGTTTTGGTAAGGAACGCCAGACTGACTTTTTATCGCTCGCCTCGAGCAACATCGCCCGGTGTACTTGGGTATCGATATTAGTGATTACCACTTCCGCAAGAGCTTTTTGTTTTCTGGCTAAAGGCAGTAGATCATGAACCTTATCCCACTCCTTCAAAGCCTGATAATTCTGTAGACGCATTGCCAAGTACTGGTTGTTTTTCTTGCCTTGCGATTCAATCTCGTCCAAGGTGGCGCGCGCTAATTCATATTGATTCGCTAGATGATATAACCTAGCTTTAGCTAACCCTATCGCAAACCGCTCATTCGGCGCAGCTCGATAGGCCGCCTCTAAATATTCATCTCTGCGGGCATATTCGCTTTGCTCTTGAGCAGCTTGAGCTGCGGCCAAATAGTTTATGTAAGGTACCGAGCTATTATCACTGCGCGACACTAAGCTCTTTTCGGCTTTACGCCAATCACCTTTGATTAACGAGAGATATCCTGACCCCAAAGCCTCGCCAGCTTTACGATGTCCACGACGTCGGCGCCATCGAGAAAAAAAAGTGGTGGCTCTAAACGACGAACCTATAAACCAAAGCAGCAAATAAATAACAGCTCCGAGTAAAAACATCAAAATCAAAAATCCAGTAAATGACATCTCTACTAGATAATTATCAACGTAAATCTTTACGTAATTATCTGGGTATACATTAACCACACCAAACAATAGGAAGGCGACTAAAATAGCCACCGTCGAGATAAGCACTAATCGCATAATTAATTACCGCCCTTGATTCCTTGAAGTGCATCGTAAGACTTCACAACTGGCGGCAATTCATTACCAATCGATTGTCTCTTGAGTTGATGAAGCGTATCGATGACATCCCTAACATTTTTATCTCTTGGATCGTAATAATCTTCCAACCAAGCTACTGCTGACTCCAGGCTTCTTTGATATATGTCGGGACGAGATTGTAGAACAGCCAACTCGGCAGTACTCAATTTTAGAATAATATTTTGATCGAGAAAGTATCGTTGTTCGGGTGCCAGCAAGGGCTTTGGCGGCTGATCAATTCGTTTTATTTTGACTACGTCTAAAGCCTCCAGCCACATTTTCTTTAACTCAGAACCGGCTGATATCGGAGATGATTGTGACGGCTCAGCTAATGCGAACTCACCTACAACTTGAGGCTCATTCTCCAGTGGAAGTTGTGAAATGCGTTTGGCTAATAAATTAATATCGGATGTCAAAGTAGTGATATCAGCCGATGCGACTGCTTCAAGGCTTGCTATTTCTTCATTAATAGTTCTTCTAACCACAGAAAATCGAGGATCAGCCAGTTGTTTTAACTGACTGTCAGCCAAGCGTAATGCGTTTATGGCTCCTTTTTTATCATTTGCGAAAACTGCACTATTGTTAGCGAGTTTCAATAATTGTGAGACTTCTTCAACGGCTAGTTTGTCTGCGCTTCGTTCAGTACGCTTTGCAACCTTAGCAAATGCATCTCTGATTGTAGATTGCTCATCGCGCAGATCACGAAAAGCAAGATCAGATTGGTTTTCAGCCTCTAACAAACGAGTTTGCAAGACCTCTTTTGTTACTGATGCGCTCGCAAGCTGTTGTTGCTCACGTTGAAGCTGCACAATTCTCTCGGCGAGAACTTTAACATCACTGCCTATAGAATTAACTCCGACCAATATCTTATTAGACTGACTTTGATCTTTTAACTGTCCTTGGTAAATAGTGAAACCAGCTCCACCAAGTGCAATTAGCGAGGCTAGCAAAGCGGTAATTGTCAACCCTTTTCCACCACCCCTGGGTGAGGGGGCTACTATTGAATCAGTGCTTGGAGTGTGTACAACGGATTCTGTGTTTGAAACCGCTTGATCATTTGTTGTAGTTTGGTCTGACATAGATGCTACCACTGTAAGTTTCCAATTTATTGGCGCACATGATTGATGCTGCCTATCAGGTCGCGCCTTGGTCCAAATGTAGCTCTCGATGGTAACACAGCAGCGTTGTGATTAAAGTAGACTTACTTTATGTAAGCGATATTCAAGATCTTCAAACAATATAGGTTCGATTGCACCCTAAGAGTGAGTAAGACTAAAAAACGTCTATCATCCAACGTGCATCTATATCTACGTTGAAAACGCAATCATCATGTGTTTGTTGGACGGCGACTCGGCCACCTTGATCTTTCCGCTCCAACCAAGCTTTCTAGCCTGGTCTGCGATACTGGGGCTGCCAACAACGAGACTGGTTTTTTTCAATGGAATCTTGTGTTCGCCAGCCTCTGAGAGTAAATTTTTGAGACTGTGAGAGCTGTGAATAAACACTCCTTCGATCTTAGCACTCTGCTCGAACACCTCGCTAATTCGCGCTGCACACGCGGCGGGAACTTTTTGTCGATAACAACGAGCTTCGATTACTTCAGCGCCGCGTTCGCGCATCTTATCAGCCGGCCAATCTAATCCTGCCTCACCACGGATAATCAAGATCTTTCGACGACTTAGATCCTTTAATGCACTAACGTTTAAGAGCGCCTCAGCACCGCTACCTTTTTCTGGAAAAAGAGCATCGATATTAAACGCATACAATTGTTTCGCCGTCTCACCACCAACCGTCAGAACCCGCGTCGACTCAGGAAGACCACCAAACTGAGTTATCAGATCCATGCCAACAGCAACGGCATTGCGGGACACAAAAATAACATCAGTAAAATCTTCAAGCTGTGCAAACGTCGAAGTCAGTTCTTCAGACAAAGCTGGCTCGATCTCCAAAGTTTGAATGTGAGCGGGCTGATAATCTAACCTTTGTAGTATTGCCGCAGTATTACCCAAGAAACGATTCTGACGAGTCAGAATAACCACAGGCTTTTGTACTTTGTTGAACACAGGTGGTTCACGATAGACTGATTCTAGTATTTCCCCTGCTCCTTGCTCCAACAGCTTGTTTGCAACACGCTGTCCTAGATCAACCGCTTTATCAAGAGTAAGCCGCTGAGCAACATCACTGGCTGAAAGAATGACTTTTCCGTCGATTTTACCAACGATACCTCTTAATTCTAATTTACCACTTTGAATTTGAGCGTAGCCGCCAACAGGCACCTGACAACCACCCTCCAAAGCCGCATTGAGACCTCTCTCTGCAGCCAGCGCTATCTCACTCTCAATGCTATGTAGTGGCGCCAACAAAGCTTTAGTTTGTTCGTCATCGCTGCGACATTCAATACCGACAATGCCTTGTCCTACCGCAGGAAGACAAATCTCTGGGGTAATGTATTGTTTGATTCTGTCCTCAAAGCCTAGTCTCTTTAACCCCGCCGTCGCTAAAATGATGGCGTCATAATCACCTTCATCAAGTTTGCGGAGCCGAGTGTTGACGTTTCCACGCAACTCTAAAAACTCCAAAGTCGGGAACGCGCTTTTTAACTGAGCGATGCGGCGTAAACTGGATGTTCCGACTTTGGCCCCTTTGGGTAGCGCATATAGATTTTGATAATTATTAGAAACGAAAGCGTCTCTCGCGTCTTCCCTTTCGCAAACGACCGCAATCTCCAGACCTTTGGGCAAAGTTACTGGCACGTCCTTCATTGAATGCACGGCTATATCCGTTTTTTTTGCCATCAACGAAACTTCAAGTTCTTTTAGGAATAGACCCTTACCGCCAACAGCAACTAAGCTACGATCTAGTAATTGATCCCCTTTAGTCGTCATACCGACGATTTCAACCAAAAGATTTTGATGCTCTTCTTCCAACCGCTGCTTTACGTAATTCGCTTGCCACATGGCCAATGGGCTGTTTCGAGTCGCTATGCGAATAGACTTCATAGAGTATCTAAAATTTTTTTATTATCTTTGAGCGAATTTGGACTTTAACACAGCAGTTACGACTTTGGTCTGAGAATCTTCCAAAATAATGGCCATTAGTTAACTTAATGATGCAGATAATACTCAATATGAAACCGCAAACACTAACATCAGCGGTTTCAAAACGTTATAATCCAGAAATCCATTCAATTTACTCGCTTAATCGCGCGTTTCTGTCTTGTTATTTTCGTGAATCAATCTCCAACAAAAAAGCCTTGGGGTGGCCGCTTTACCGAGCCAACCAATTCGCTAGTAGAAGCCTTTACTGAATCGATTAGCTTTGACTCCCGCCTCTATAAACAAGACATACAGGGTTCCATTGCGCACGCAAAAATGCTGGCGAAGATCAACGTCATCAGTCACGAAGAGGCCAGTAAAATCGAAGCTGGTCTACTTGAAATTCGCGCACAGATCGACGATGGCAACTTCCATTGGTCAACGCAGCTAGAGGATATTCACATGAATATCGAGGCTCGGTTGACCGACGCAATTGGTGAGGCCGGGAAAAAGCTTCACACCGGACGATCGCGTAATGATCAAGTTGCAACGGATGTAAGGCTTTATATACGTGAGGCAGTCGACGACATCATTGTTTTGCTGAACCAGCTACAGGCAAATTTATTAGATTTAGCTAGCAATGAAGTTGATACAATAATGCCTGGCTTCACCCATCTGCAGGTTGCACAACCAATCAGTCTGGCTCATCATCTACTCGCTTGGAATGAAATGCTAGAACGCGACGGCGAGAGACTAAGAGACGCACGCAAACGCATCAACGTGATGCCATTGGGCTCGGCAGCATTGGCTGGCACCAGCTTTCCTCTTGACCGAGAAATGACCTGCGAACTCCTTGACTTTGATCGACCCAGTCGAAACTCTTTAGACGCCGTCTCAGATCGCGATTTTCTGATCGAGGTCGCATCCGCCTGCAGTCTGATAATGATGCACCTATCGCGCATGTGCGAAGAGATTATTCTGTGGGCATCCGAAAGCTATAAATTCATCTTAATTGGCGATGCGTTTTGTACCGGCTCAAGTATCATGCCACAGAAAAAGAACCCCGATATCGCCGAAATCGTACGAGGCAAAAGCGCAAGAGTAATTGGCAATTTGCAAGCTCTGCTTATTTTAATGAAATCACAACCGCTTGCTTACAATCGCGACAATCAGGAAGACAAGGAACCTATTTTCGACACGATTGATACGGTAACAACATCCCTACAAGTGTTCGCTGCTATGATCCCAAGTATCAACTTCCAGCGCGAAAACATGTACAAAGCGGCATTGGAAGGTTACGCTACGGCAACGGACTTAGCTGAATATCTGGTACGTTTGAACGTCCCGTTTCGAGACGCTCACGAAATTGTCGGTGGCACTGTGCACTACGCAATTGAGAACAACAAACCGTTGTCGGATTTGAGCCTTGATGAATTGCAAGCATTTGGACCAATGATTCAAGATGATGTTTACGCGGTACTGAGCCTAGAAGGCTCAATACAAGCGAGAGCACATTTCGGAGGCACTGCCCCTGCGCGTGTCAGAGAAGCATTGCAAGAGGCTTACGCAAGAATAGAAAACTAATAACTGCCCTGTAAAAAATGAAAAAACTTATCACCTTCAGCCTTGTCATGATCGCTTTATTAACTATTGCCGGTTGTGGCCAAAAAGGGCCTTTGGAGCTCGAGACGCCTGAGCCTGAAGTTGCTCCAGTTCAAGAACAAGAGCTCTCACCAACGAACTAACGCCTGACAAGCCTAAAGTGGGACTATAAGACGACACTGTCTCTTATCAACCCCGAACGCTGCAGTTCGTTTTTGATTGCTTTTTAAAATTGTTAACCAGCGCTAGTTTGGTCAACAAAATATTGTTCTCATCCATGTCATTTTTCGAATATAAAAACGGCATTTTGCACGCCGAAAATATTTCCCTTACCAAGATAGCAGATGCCGTTGGCACTCCGTGCTACGTCTACTCGCGCGCTGCATTTGAGACTCAGTGGCAATCACTCGACAGCGCATTTGGCGACTACCCTCACACCATATGCTATGCGGTAAAATCTAATAGCAATATCGCTGTCCTAAACATTTTAGCAAAATTAGGCTCTGGCTTTGATGTCGTTTCAGAGGGCGAGCTAAGACGCGTTTTACTAGCTGGAGGCGATCCCGCCAAAGTGGTGTTTTCAGGCGTTGCAAAATCTTGGAGCGAACTGGAATTCGCGATCAGCCAAGGCGTAAACAGCATCAATGTCGAATCAATTTCCGAGCTTGAGCGAGTACAAGAAGTGGCACAATCCCTAGGCAAAATCGCCTCAATTGCCATACGTGTCAATCCAGACGTGGACCCAGAGACGCATCCCTACATTTCGACCGGCATGGATGAAGCCAAATTTGGCGTACCCATGGGAGCCGCATTTGATGCTTACATCAAGGCAAATGCAATGCCTAATATAGAAGTTCATGGCATCGCCTGCCATATCGGCTCGCAAATCACTAAAACCAGTCCGTTCTCTGATTCATTAGAGATTGTTCTGCAGATGGTTAAACGTTTGGCTGATAACCAGATCTACATAAAGCAACTCGATCTGGGTGGTGGTCTTGGTATCGACTATCAAGGAGAGACACCTCCCACGGCGAAGGAATACGTAGATGCAATGCTAGATGGAACAAAGGCACACGGCATAGACCTGCCTATTGCTATCGAGCCGGGAAGATATATATCTGGGAACTCTGGGTTATTACTAACCAAAGTTGAATACTTGAAACGTAACGATAGAAAGGCGTTTGCGATTGTGGATGCTGGCATGAACGATTTACTCCGCCCATCACTCTATCAGGCCCATCACGCTATCTGGCCGGTCACTAAAAATACGGCGATTGAAAGCGAGGTGTTCGACGTTGTCGGTCCAGTATGTGAATCCGCGGATGTGTTGGGATACGACCGAGAACTTACGATTCAAGCTGGAGACCTAATTTCTGTTATGTCTGCGGGAGCTTATGGCTTCGTCATGTCAGCAAACTATAACTCCCGCCTAAAACCAGCAGAGGTTATTGTCGACGGCGATCAAGTTCACGTGGTCAGACAGCGCGAGCAATTCGAAGATTTAGTCAAAGGCGAACAGATAATCGAGGAAGAATAACCAAAGCCAGATTACTTTTGGTCTTTTCAAACTGGAGTTTTTCATCAAAATCAGTTATTTGTAATGTATGGCGAAAGTAATCTATCAATATTCAACGACTTTGCTAGCAGTGATAATTCTAGCTCTATCTTCGGTGGTAGTCGGCAGCGAAGGTGCTGACGCTACCGCCTCGAAGACCATCGAAGATGCCAAGACCGCTTTGCAAAGTGCCAAGTCGGCACTTCAATCCGCACAGGATTCACTAGAATCGGCGCAAACGAATAAAGTTATCGCCACCAACCCGAGCCAAAAAGCCCCAAGAAAAAATAACACCCACTCTGAGAAACTATACAAATGGGTTGATGAACAAGGGAGTATTTCATACCAAGACTCTCCACCGCCAAAAAACGCCAAAGTGCTGGATTCTGACGTCTTGAAAGACTTAAACCCAAAGCAAGAAAAAGTACAGGAATTAACAAGAACGTCCATCTCTGCGCCTATTTCGGACGGAAGTCAGCCAGTGATGGTCTACACCGCCGACAACTGTAAACCCTGCCAGTCGGTGGTTCTGTATTTGACGCAAAAACAGGTCCCATTTATTGAACGAGACATTCGAGATGACCGCCGTGCTAGGGGTCGCTTAGCCAAGGAATCGAAGCAGATCAGCGTACCCTCACTTTTTATCGGATCTGACATCGTTCAAGGAAGCTCAAAAGCTCAGATTTCAGCCGCACTTAAGAAAGCAGGCTACCTTAAATAGTCTATACTACAGGTAGATTCCTCATACCGTACTTACGAACCCATGAAAATTGCATCTTGGAACGTCAATTCACTGCGCGTTCGACTAGAGCAAGTCACTGACTGGCTCACCAACAATCAGCCAGACGTGCTTTGTCTTCAGGAACTCAAAATGACAGACGAAGAGTTTCCTATTGAAGCGTTCAAATCAATCGGTTACCACAGCCTTTTTACCGGACAAAAAACCTACAATGGCGTGGCCTTTATTAGTTCACGTCCGTTGACCAACCTTATTACCGACCTGCCAAATTTCGACGATCCAATGAGGCGCTATATTGCAGCCGACTTTAAGAGTGAAAAGGGTGAAATTATCCGTATCGTCAATGTATATTGCCCGAATGGTCAATCACTTGATTCGGACAAGTTCGTTTACAAACGAGAGTGGTTTAGAAAGCTGCAGGATGCTATGGGGACTGACATAAAAACCAATCCAAATACGGTGCTGGTTGGTGATTTCAATATTACCCCAGGTGATATTGACTGTCATGATCCACTCAAATGGGCTGGCAAAATCCACTGTAGTGACATCGAGCGACTGATTCTACAAAAACTCATGAGCGAAGGTCTATTTGACACATTTCGACACTTTCACAAAGAAGGCGACAGGTACTCCTGGTGGGATTACCGCGGGGCAGGATATCGAGCTAATGAGGGGCTACGAATTGACCTTATATTAAGCTCCTCTGCAATGATGAATAAAGTACAAAACTGTTGGATTGATGAGACTCCACGCAAACTTGATCGACCATCAGACCATACCCCTGTTGTCGCTGAGTACACTGTCTAATAGAATCAACTCGCCCCTACTACTGCAAACATTTGTGGGCATTCAAAGCAGCATCAAAAAAGGCGCCTTTTGGCGCCTTTTTGCTCTAAATATTTTAGCTTGTTGCTAAAGCACTCAGATTTATTTTTTCCCGTAACGAGACTTGAAGCGACCCACGCGCCCTTCAGTGTCCATTACTTTTTGCTTACCTGTATAAAACGGGTGGCATTCAGAGCAGATCTCAACAGTAAGATCTTTTCCTAAAGTTGATCCTGTTTGAAAAGTATTTCCGCAAGCACAAGTCACGTTTATCGTGTCGTACTCTGGATGAGTATTTGCTTTCATGATTTTCTCCGATGTTTCGAGATCGAATTCGTGATTTTGCGCGAATTCATTAGTCAGGGAGCGCGATAGTAGGCGATAAAAGTGGCACGATCAAGCGTTTTAACTCGATAAAAACAAAATTAAACGTCTTTAGCCGCAAGGTTAGCGAGCGCCACAAAATCTTTTACTGACAAGGTCTCTGCTCTTGCGGTAGGATTTATCGACAGAGACTCAATTTGATCAGCACTCAATATTCCTTTCAGTGTATTTCTTAATGTTTTTCGGCGCTGAGAAAATGCTTGCTTAACCACTTTTTCGAACACAATATTATCTTCGACCGGATGGTTAATTTTTGTTAGGGGTGTTAAACGAGCTATCGCCGACTCCACCTTTGGCGGAGGAAAAAAAGCACCAGGAGGTACTGTAAACAAGTACTCAATATCGTACCTTTGCTGCAACATAACCGACAGCCGACCATAGTCCTTTCCTCCCGGTGAGGCCGACATTCTTTGTACAACCTCTTTTTGCAACATTACCACCTGACAATCGACATCATCCGCATACTTCATCAGATGAAACAAAACCGGACTTGAAATGTTATACGGAAGATTACCTATGATCTTCAAAGGCGCATCAATAATTTGGGTAATTTGACTGAGATCAAACCGCAAAATATCTGCGCCGTGGACAACAAGCCCAGAGAAACTCTCTTGACGTGTCTGCCAATACTCAACTAAATCTCGATCAAACTCCACCAGATGTAAATCTTTGGTCAAGTCCAACAACCGCTCAGTTAAAGCGCCGCGCCCAGGACCAATTTCCAAAACAACGTCCTCCGCTCCAACAGACAATGCGGCCACAATTTTATTAATTATATTGGGGTCTTGTAGAAAGTTTTGACCAAGAGACTTCCTAGGAGCTGCGAATTGAGTCATGTTTTATCCTAATATTTTGGTCGCTTCGACCATTTGCCTGGCTACATTTATCGCAGTCAACAGACTTCCAGTGTCAACATTGCCCGTACCAGCGAGATCAAATGCCGTGCCATGATCAACCGACGTTCTAATAATTGGTAAACCCAGCGTGATATTCGCAGCTCTGCCAAAGCCATGAGATTTAAGTACTGGCAGACCCTGATCATGATACATCGCAACCGCAACATCAGCTCGCTCTAGATATTTAGGAGTAAACAGTGTATCGGCGGGTAGTGGTCCCACCACGTCTATACCTCGCGCTCTAAGAGTATCCAAAGCAGGTTCGATAACTTCGATTTCCTCCATACCAAGATGCCCTCCCTCGCCTGCGTGCGGGTTAAGGCCACACACTAAAATTCTAGGGGAATTAAGCCCATATTTAGCCCGCAAATCTCGATGTATTATTGCGCATATATCAACAACGAGCCCCTCAGAAATTGCATCCGCCACATCTCTCAACGGAATATGCGTTGTTACCAACGCCACCCGTAAAGTTTCTGTAGCAAGAAGCATGACCGGCAACGGTGCTCCGGTGCGCTCTGCAAGGTATTCAGTGTGGCCAGAAAAGGATATTCCAGCTTCATTGATTATGCCTTTATGCAAGGGGCCAGTGACCATCGCCGAGAAATCACCCGCGACGCACCCATCAATAGCCACATTAAGCATATTTAGCACACCTTGACTATTGTCTCGAGCTGGGGCCCCACATACCTCTGGCTTGGCTACACTGATGTGTTCAATATAAATTTCTTTTGGGAACGGAAGCTTAAGGCGCTCTGCCCGCGCTAGTATTGCATCTTTGTCGCCCAGCACACAAACACCAGAGAGGTCTTCAGCCTTAGCAAGGGTTAGCAAAATATCTATTCCGATACCCGCTGGCTCTCCGACTGTGTATGCAATTGGTCTCAAGGTCTAACTCTTTAATCTTAAAATCCCGTTATTATAGCCTCAACAGCGACCTGCCAAACCACAATCAAACCATTTATGCGATCCTATTTATTAGCGCAAACCCATATGATGTAACACAGACACAAAGGATTAGGATTTTGGCTACTTAGAATTGTCAGTGTTTGCTAGAATAAAATCTATGTTTACTCGAACCAATGTTAGTCGACCCTCATGAGCAACAATCCTCTGCATGTGGTCATTTTAGCAGCTGGCAAAGGCAGCCGGATGCATTCGAACACACCCAAAGTGCTTCATAAAGTAGCAGGCCGCACACTTTTGGACCATGTAATTACAACTTCGTTAGAACTCGAACCGGCTCAGATTCATGTAGTGGTAGGCCATGGCAAAGAACTAGTTATCGATGAGTTTGCAGATATAGCGAATGGTAGTTCATTAACATTTGTAACCCAAAAGGAACAACTAGGCACTGGCGATGCGGTAAATCATGCACTACCGAACATCCCAGCTAATGCAAATGTGCTAATGCTGACAGCCGACGTGCCACTAATACAGACAAACACTTTAAGACAACTTGTCGAGTCTATGCAATCACACACCCTAACCGTTCTTACGGCGATTGTTGAAAATCCATTTGGACTTGGCAGAATTACTCGCGATGAATCTCAGGCCGTATCTGGAATTGTGGAAGAAAAAGATGCATCGGCCGAGCAAAAGCGTATAACGGAAATTAACTCAGGAATAATCTGTGCCCGCAAGAGTAGACTAAGTGATTGGCTATCACAGGTTGGAAACAACAATAATCAGCAGGAGTATTACCTTACCGACGTCGTTGAAATTGCCTATAAAGCTGGCGACCCAATCACTACACTGCAGCCCCATGAAAACGACGAAGTTAATGGAATTAACGACAGAGTCCAATTAGCAGCAGCCGAGCGAATCTATCAGCAAAGGCTGGCTGCCCAATTGATGAGAGATGGGGTCACCATCATTGATCCAAGCCGAATAGATATAAGAGGGTTAGTTTCAATTGGCGCTGATACCATTGTTGATGTGAATTGCGTTATCGAGGGCAAAACTCAAATAGGCAACAATGTCCAAATCGGGCCCAACTGCCATATCATCAACAGCGAAATTGCAGACGGCGTGCAAATCTATGCCAATACCGTAATTGAGAACGCTGTAGTAGGAGCTCGTTCCCAGGTGGGGCCGTTCGCCCGTTTAAGACCAGGAAGCAAACTGGCTGATGGCGTAAAAATTGGTAATTTTGTTGAAACCAAAAACGCGCAACTCTCCTTTGGAACCAAGGTAAACCACTTAAGCTACGTTGGAGACGCCAAGGTGGGTGAAAATACCAATATCGGAGCTGGAGTTATTACCTGCAACTACGATGGCGCAAATAAACACAAAACTGAAATAGGTAAAGATGTCTTCGTCGGCTCAGATTGCCAACTGATTGCACCAGTTAAGATTGAAGACGGGGCCACCGTTGCGGCAGGGTCAACGATAACCTCCAATGTTGCAGAAGGTGTATTGGCTATCAGCCGTGGTAAACAACGAGAAATTAAGGGCTGGCAACGCCCTGTCAAAAAGAATAAATAGGATTTTTTATGTGTGGAATAGTAGGCGCGGCATCAGGCCGTGATGTAACCCCCATCCTGATCGACGGCCTCAAACGACTTGAGTACAGAGGCTATGACTCTGCGGGCTTAGCCGTCATCGATAAAAAGTGTGATCTAGTGCTGCGTCGGAGTGTGGGCCGTGTGGCCAGTCTTGAGAGCATTTGTGATTCAGTGGATGGCTCAACCGGCATCGCTCACACACGATGGGCAACCCATGGCAAGCCAGCCGAGCATAATGCTCACCCTCACATCTCATCACAGACTATTGCTGTGGTGCACAACGGCATTATCGAAAACCATCAAGAACTACGAGAGGAACTAAAAGAAAAAGAGTTTACTTTCAGATCTGAAACCGACACCGAAGTGATTGTCCATCAAATAGATTGGCATACTCAGCAAGGCTTGGATCTCTTAAATGCAGTACAAATCACCATCAGTGAATTAAGCGGCGCCTATGGTCTGGGGGTTGTATCCAAAAAGGAGCCTGGCGTTGTGATTGCTGCCCGAAATGGCTCGCCTTTGTTGATCGGTTTGGGTGAGAAAGAGAATTTTATCGCTTCTGATATGTCAGCTCTGATACCAGTGTCGCAAAAATATATGGTGATGGAAGACGGCGATATTGCGAAGATAACCCCATCGAGCGTCGAAGTTTTTGATCGTCAAGGAAATCCTGTGGAGCGACAAGTAATCATCAGCACACTCAGTGACGATGAAACAGAACTCGAGGGCTACGCGCATTTCATGAAAAAAGAAATTCATGAACAAACTCGCGCTATCACAGAAACTCTGGAGGACAGACTGGGTTCCAAGTCCGTAATTGAGATGGCCTTTGGCGACGAGGCTCAAGAGATATTTGACCGCGCCAAGGAGCTCAAAATAATTGCATGTGGCACCTCTTACTATGCTGCATCAGTTGCCCGCTACTGGTTTGAAGAGTTTGGTATTAAATGTGATGTGGAGATCGCCAGCGAATATCGTTATCGCAAACACGTGGTCAATGAGGGCACTCTGTTTATGACTATCTCTCAGTCTGGCGAAACCCTAGACACAATGGCCGCACTAGAAATGGCTAAAACGCTTGGTTACTCCAATACTCTCTGTATTTGCAACGTGCCCGAGAGCTCTCTGGTTAGGGCCAGTGATCTCACAATTTTTACTCATGCTGGTCGTGAAATCGGCGTGGCTTCAACTAAAGCGTTCACGACTCAACTAGTCACGCTTCTTATGGTGGCGATTTGTTTGCGTCGTCGCAAAGTTGGCAACGGCCGAGCCGGCGATGCAATGGAAGCGGAAATCGTTAAAGAATTACGCAGCCTACCCCAAATGATTGATAACGTGATTGATCTAGAAGAGGACATCATTAGCATGTCAAAGCACTTTGGCAATAAAGAACACGCTCTGTTCCTTGGCCGCGGCGCGCACTATCCAATTGCAATGGAGGGTGCCCTTAAATTAAAGGAGATCTCTTACATTCACGCCGAGGCTTATGCTGCTGGTGAGCTAAAGCATGGGCCCTTGGCCCTAATCGATGAGGACATGCCTGTGGTAGCGGTCGCCCCGAACGATGAGCTATTAGAAAAATTGAAATCAAATTTAGAAGAGGTGCGCGCGCGCGGTGGCAAACTTTTCGTGTTCGCGGACTCTCAGGCTGGCTTAATATCGGATGAAGAAACCATGGTTCTTAACGTGGCCCCAGTGAATAACTACATTGCTCCAGTGCTGTACGTGGTTCCCTTACAACTACTTGCTTACCATGTTGCCCTGATCAAGGGTACCGATATTGATAAACCACGTAACCTAGCCAAATCCGTTACCGTAGAGTAGAGTATGGACGTTTCTCATATTTTTGATGAGCTCAACGACGCACAACGCGAAGCCGTTGCCGCGCCCCCGGGTCCTTTATTAATACTCGCAGGCGCGGGCAGTGGCAAGACGCGTGTACTTACATCGAGAATCGCCTATTTAGTAGAGGCACACGGAGTATCGCCCCTTTCTATCTTAGCGGTTACCTTCACTAATAAAGCCAGCCGCGAAATGCGTGGACGTATTGAGCAGATGCTTGGCCTTCCAATGGGGGGAATGTGGATTGGCACCTTTCATAGCCTTGCCCATCGGCTATTACGTCAACATTACCAAGAAGCCAATCTGCCACAAGCTTTTCAAATTTTAGACAGCGACGACCAACTAAGGATGATCAAACGTTGTTTAAAGGAAATGGCGCTTGATGAAGCTTACTGGCCACCAAGGCAAGTCCAATGGTTTATTAGTAACCACAAAGAGGAAGGACGTCGGCCGCACAACATTCCTAAAAGCAACGATC
This sequence comes from Gammaproteobacteria bacterium, assembly GCA_022447525.1. Lineage (GTDB taxonomy): Bacteria > Pseudomonadota > Gammaproteobacteria > Arenicellales > Arenicellaceae > Arenicella. Next base: position 49,001 of record JAKVBA010000009.1, on the reverse strand, counting down.
CCCAGCAACAAACCTTACTGGCAATTTACAGTCACTACGAATCATTGTGTCAGCGATTCGGTTTGATCGATTTTTCCGAGCTTTTGCTTCGTGCCTACGAGTTACTTAAAAACAACGAAGTACTTCGTCAGCGTTACCAGGACCGCTTTCAGCATGTATTGGTAGATGAGTTTCAGGATACTAATAGTATTCAATACGCTTGGCTTAGACTACTAACGGCGAAATCAAAGAACTTGTTTGCGGTAGGCGATGACGATCAAAGTATCTATGGTTGGCGTGGTGCTAAAGTCGAAAATATCCTGCAATTTGAGCAAGACTATAACGATACGCAAACAGTTCGTCTGGAGCAAAACTATCGGTCCACTACTAGCATTTTGGATGCCGCCAATGCGGTTATACAAAACAACGACACACGTCTTGGGAAAAATCTATGGACGGCTGGCGAAGAAGGTGAACCGGTCAAGCTCTACACCGCGTATGACGAGCGTGATGAAGCGCGATTTGTTATCGATCAAATACAAAACTGGATAAACCAAGGTGGCGCCCGAAATGAAGTTGCCATCTTGTATCGCTCCAATGCTCAATCGCGGATCTTTGAAGAGCAACTCATGCAAGCCGGTATGCCCTATCGTGTTTACGGCGGATTAAGGTTCTTTGAGAGAGCTGAAATTAAAGATGCTCTGGCGTATTTAAGAATATGTACTCGCAGTGACGACGACCCTTCGTTTGAGCGCATTGTAAACACACCAACGCGAGGAATCGGCAACAAGACAGTAGATCAAGTTCGTGAGTATGCACGCGCTAATCAAATATCTTTATGGAATGCAGCAAATCAACTCATTGCCAGCAGCCAGCTTTCAAGTCGTGCGGCTACTGCGTTGGCAGGGTTCATCAATCTAATCCAAGAAATTAGATCGCAAATAGTTGATCAAGACTTATTTCAACAAATCGAAATCATGTTGGATCTTAGTCAATTGATACCTCATTTTCAAAAAGAAAAAGGAGAAAAAGGTCAGGCTCGAGTGGAGAACTTACAAGAATTGGTTACCGCAGCTCGAGGTTATGAGATCGAAGAAACAGAAGACGATTTGCCACCAATGGCCTCCTTCCTCGCCCATGCAGCGTTAGAGGCTGGCGAAGGACAAGCTGAAGAGTGGGAAGACTGTGTTCAACTCATGAGCCTGCATACTGCAAAGGGTTTGGAGTTTCCATTGGTGTTTTTAACCGGTCTAGAAGAGGGGCTCTTCCCCCACCAACGTTCACTGGACGAAGGTTCAGGGCGGCTCGAGGAAGAGCGTCGCTTATGCTATGTAGGCATGACCCGTGCCATGCAACAACTCTGGCTCAGTCATGCAGAGATGCGGCGACTGTATGGCTCAGAAAAATACACCAGCCCATCAAGGTTTCTCAGTGAAATCCCTGACGAGTTGCTGGTTGCTATTAGAGCTAAACCCAAGCCTAGCTATTCGGCGCCAGTGCAACGACATTCTGATTGGGTAGATCCGCAAAGTCAGCACGAGAGTGGGATCTGTGTGGGAATGCAAGTTACGCACGCCAAGTTTGGCGAAGGCATGGTCACCAACTTAGAGGGTAACGGTGACTACGCAAGAATACAGGTCAATTTTACCGAGATGGGTAGTAAATGGCTGGTACTTGCCTACGCTAATCTCACACCCGCTTAAAATAACAACAGACGAAGTAACAAGAGGAGATTCTATGACCCACATTTCAATAAACGATAACGGTCAGGTACGCACTATCTCTCTAAATAGACCTGATGCACTAAATGCTTTCACTCCAGCAATGCTTCACGAGTTACAGACAGCTTTGAACGAGGCAGAGTCTGATTCAAACGTAAACGTTGTGATTATTAAAGGCGAGGGGCGAGCATTTTCGGCGGGCGTTGATTTAAAAGTTCTGCAAGGCGTTGAGCCCCAATCGGGCAAAATTGGTAATATATTCGATGACGTCGCAAACGGCATTACCAAGAGTCTGCGACAGTTTAATTTCCCAGTGATAGCTCAAGTCCATGGAGCCTGTTTTACCGGCGCCCTCGAGATTGCGCTATCCTGCGATTTCATACTTACCTGCGACGGCACAAAATTTGGTGACACGCACGCACAATGGGGACTGCGTCCAACTTGGGGTATGGCTCAGAACTTAGCCAGAGCAGTTGGCGTAAGGAGAGCTCGGCAACTTTCATATAGCGCCGCGGTGTTTAGTGGCGTAGATGCCGTCACGTGGGGCTTAGCTAACGAATCTCTTGCGACGCCAGAGGGGCTAGAGGAACGCACTAAAGAACTCGCACAACAAATCGCTAAAGCCAGCCCCGGCGCAGTAAACGCATACAAAAAGTTATACCAACTCAGTGAGGAAAATCTGCCCTTAGAGGAGGCACTACAAAGTGAAAATGCGCTGGAGTTTAGCGAAATTACAGATACCGTTGCACGCCTAAAAGGCTTTGGCAGCTAATGGGTAAAGAAGCGGTTATTCTTCTGCATGGACTTGGTAGAACTAGGTTCTCCCTACACAAGATAGCGAGCTCATTAAAATCCGATTATAGGGTGATTAACACAGGCTATCCCTCGCGCCGATATTCCATTGAAGCTCTAGCCGAAATTGCGATAAGGCCGAGTTTGGAAAAGTGTCGTGACGCAAATAAAGTGCATTTCGTCACTCACTCCATGGGCGGTATTCTAGTGCGCCAATACCTGAGTAATCATACAATTGATAATCTCGGCAATACCGTCATGCTAGGGCCGCCAAACCAAGGTAGCGAGCTAGTCGACTTTTTCACAAGCAAACCTTTGTTGGCTTCAATTTTTAAAACAGTTAATGGTCCAGCTGGGATACAACTGGGCACGTCTGCTAACAGTAAGCCAAACTCATTGCGGCCTAACGGTGATTACCCCTCCAACTTCAACGTCGGGATTATCGCTGGAAGCAAGAGCAACAATCCTTTTTTTGACACACTCATAAGTGGTGATCACGATGGCAAAGTGAGTGTAGAGCGTTCCCACTTACAGGGGCAAACAGATCATATAGTCGTGCCATTCGATCATACGTTTATGATGCAAAAAGACAGTGTAATCGATCAAGTGAAGGCATTCTTAATCAGTGGCAAATTTAATCATTAACCTCGGCACTCTCGCCCAAAAATACGGCCTAACTTAATGAGACTATTCACAATGATTCGCCAAAACGAGCTCCCATATTAAGGTTCAACCAACGTTCCTAAAACACACCACAGCCACAGTGCCAAGCGCATTTACCAAGTTGCTGTTGATTATCTTATTGCTCTAGAGGCCTAAATCTCATCACCAATTATGTAAAGAAAACCCAAATCTAGTGCTGACCGCATATTGTCCTCGACGCTTGCACCACCGGCATACCAAAGCCGGTATAAACGGCACCGCGGCGCATATTCGATCAATAGCAGCCTTAAAGACCCAGTTTCTTGACCCAAATACTAATCACAAAACTCAATAATCTCCATAAAACGGCTTCGACTCTCTCTGGGTTTTTGAGAATCTGGCCGCTCGATGCTGTAGATGTGTGCGATGCCGTATTTTTCTGCCGACGTCAAAACCGAATCGTTATCGTCGATAAATAGAGTTTTAGCGGGGTCAAACGGCGATACTTTTTGCAACTCATGCCAAAAGCCCTGCTCTTCTTTTGGATAGCCTAATTCGTGAGAGCAGAATAATTCACCAAAATATTCATCTATTGCAGTGTACTCGATTTTCAGGTCCAACACTTTCCGATGGCCATTGGTGATCATCCTTACGTCACCGGTCTCGCGATTGCAGGCTTGAAGGAATTCCTGTGCCTTTGGGCGATAAGCAACGCGATCAGCAACCTCACGCTTGAGTGTCATGATGTCCAGATCCAGGTAGTCCGACCAATGATCAACACAATACCACTCTAACTGTCCTGCCCATTTCTTGAAAAGCGGCATTAAAACATCATATGACTCGTCAAGCGATAGCCCGTTTTTAGAAGCATAAGCTCTGGGCATATGATGACTCCAAAAATAATTATCGAAGTGTAAGTCCAACAAAGTGCCATCCATATCTAGCAGCACGGTATCAATATTTTTCCAGTCTATTTGCATATTCTAATTATAACTGCTGACAAGTGAGAAACTTCTGCATTTTAAGGGACCTTTGCATTCAACAGTTTTTACACAAGACCGAGGCAAATATCCAAAGGGCACGCTCAATGCAGGCAAAAGCGGAGTGTACGTAAAAATAAATGCGCACTCGAGTACATTTTTATCGCTGGAATTGGGTAAAAACAGTCCACTGCAAAGATGTCTGTGATTAAATACGCTTTATGAAGCTACCTTTTACAAAAATGCACGGCCTTGGAAACGACTTTGTGGTTTTGGATTTTACTGAAAACCCAGTCGACTTGAGTGCTGAGCAAGCTGCCTTTATTGCCGATCGTCATTTTGGTGTAGGCTGCGATCAAATCTTGATCGTCGAACAATCCGACAGAGACGGAATTGATTTTAAATACCGCATCATCAACGCTGATGGCAGTGAGGTTGGTCAGTGCGGCAACGGCTCTCGTTGTTTCTTAAGGTATGTGCACGAAAAAGGACTGAGCTCAAAAAATCCGATCAAAGTAGAGACTTCTACTGGCGAATTAATTCTTGAGGCGCATCAAGGCACAAATTTAGTTACCGTAGACATGGGGCCTCCAAGATTTGAACCTGCGGATATACCACTGGATGAATCAGCTAAAAAAAATCTATATTCTTTAGAGATTAATGATGAACTCGTTGAGTTTTCCGCTTCTTCCATGGGCAACCCTCATGCTGTTTTACTAGTGGAAGATACTGTCAAAGCCCCGGTGGAGCGTCTCGGGCCCTTACTCGAAAGTCACTCGATATTCCCAGACAAAGCAAACATAGGTTTTATGCAAGTTGTCTCCAGAGCGGAGATCAATTTACGTGTATTCGAACGCGGCGCTGGCGAAACCATCGCCTGTGGTTCTGGAGCCTGTGCAGCGGTGGTTGCCGGTATCCAACGGGGCTTGCTCGACTCCAAAGTAACCGCTCATCTACGTGGTGGTGATTTGATCATTGAATGGCAAGGCGATGGTCATGCTGTGATGATGACCGGGCCAGCAGCAACAACATTTGAAGGCGTTCTTGAATTAGAACGCAGTTAAAGAAAAAACCATGAGCCAAGAAAAGAACTTCAAACTATCCGATTTTGCTGATTTTTTAGCTGAAAATCCAAGCATTTTTCAACAGTACCCAGAGCTATTAGAGCGGGTTTCACTATCCGACAGCCGCAGCACATCGTCATTATTAGAACGTCAGATAGCCGCCCTGAAAGAGCGTCTAGCAGCGCAAAAAATGACCCAAGCAGAGCTCTTCCAAAATGCTCGAGAAAATGAAGAAATAAGCAACCAGTTCTCCGATGTCATCAGCCAACTAATCGGCTGCGAAAATCTATCTCAGTTCGCCTCGGAATTCCCTAGAGTTCTACGCCAGACATTCGCGATAGATCAAGTATCAATTAAAACATCAGCGTCCGTATCGAGAAGACCCAGCGAAACCAAAGGCTATGAGGAAACCTTGAGAAGGTTGAATGGAAATCGTTCGATGTGCGACAACCGATGGCCAAGTCAGATCATGCAATTATTCTTCAATGACGACATTCAGTCTGCCGCACTGGTCCCTTTAAGCACTGACACCAGCAATGTTACTCTGGGTGTTTTGGCGCTGGGTTCACGCGATCTCGAACGGTATACCAACGATCTTGGTACGGCTCATTTAGACCGGCTAGGTCTGATGGCTGGAGTATGCCTCAAAAGACTGCAACCACAATCAGTGGCATCATCGGTAAAGGCCAGCTCGAATAGCTAATCTATGTCTCAGAATGAAAACAGCAATAAAACCGCCAGCGATTACGTTGGCGATTATCTTGCTGTTCTCAAACACGAGCGACGCCTTTCTGATCACACACTAAAGGCGTATCAGCGCGACATCAAAAAACTCTTAGACTTCTTCGATTCAAAAGGCGTATTACTGTGGCAAGGCATCAACCCACACAACGTAAGGCTTTTTGCAGCGAGCCTAAATGCTAAAGGCATGAACGCGAATAGCATAAAACGAATATTGTCTAGCGGGCGCGGCTTGGCAAACTATTTAATCAAATGCGGTATCTTAAAGAACAATCCGTTTGACGATGTGCGCGCACCAAAAGGTGAAAAACGCCTACCCAAAACTCTCTCAGTGGATCAGATCGTTTCACTGGTTGAGCTGGACGCCGATGACCCTCTCAGCTACCGAGACAAGGCGATGCTTGAGCTTTTCTACTCTTCGGGTTTGCGTTTGAGTGAGCTTTGCGGCATCGACTTAAATGATTTGGACTTAGCCGAATCCATCGTACGGGTTCGCGGCAAAGGCAGCAAAGAACGCGACCTTCCTGTCGGTCGTGAAGCTAATCAAGCCATTCGAAATTGGCTACTGCAACGTAACGCGCTTCCCATTAAAGATTTTGAGGCTTTGTTTATCAGCAAGCTCGGCAAACGTATCAGCACGCGCAACGTACAAGAACGCGTTAAATACTGGGCCAAACGTCAAGGCGTAGAGATGCACGTGAGTCCCCATATGCTTCGACACTCGTTTGCGAGTCATGTTCTTGAATCAAGTGGTGAGCTCAGGGCCGTGCAAGAGCTTCTGGGTCACGCTAACATCAGCACTACCCAAATCTACACTCACCTTGATTTTCAACACTTAGCCCAGGTTTATGACGACGCGCACCCAAGGGCTCGGGGGAAATCCAGTCAAAACGCGAAACCAGAGATAAAGAACAAACCAGAGTAATGGCAACATCCACTAGTAATGGCCAAAGTAGTAGTCCCAATAAGAGCAGCTCAGAGACACGCTCAGACTACTCTGCTATCGGCAAAACCTTACACTGGTTGGTGGCCGCTCTCATCGGACTGCAGTACGTACTCATTGAATTAGCGCATATTGCTGAACAAACAAACGCAACGGTAAAACAACTAGCCATCATCGCTAATCATAAATCCATCGGCATTACGATATTAGTGATTGCCATTATTCGATTAGTCTATCGACTGAACAGTACCCCTCCTACACTACCTGAGTCGATGCCGAGTTGGCAAAAGTTGGCGTCTAACACGTCTCATTTTTTGCTGTATTTTTGCCTCTTCGCTTTACCTGTTAGCGGCTGGCTTATGTCGTCCGCGAATGCCTACTCTGTAAGCTGGTTTAATCTGATTGCCCTGCCCGACCTCATCAGCGCAAACAAAACCATGGCCGAAACGCTGGCTACAATGCACTTAAGATTGTCCGATACGTTGATCATACTCGCCGCAGTTCATGTGATCGCCGCCATAAAACATCATGTAGTGGATAAAGACAATGTACTCACAAGAATGAGCAGCAAAGGCACCATTTCAATCGGTTTGATTACGCTTCTCGCTGGAGTGTTAATCTGGGGAAAAGTTGTATCTATCTCTTCGACACAAGACGAAACGCTGGTGACAACTCAAACCTTAGCCGAGACTTTAGAGAGCCCTGCGTCAGAACAAACAGAGGACACACAAGCTAAGATCAGCAATCTACCACTTTGGAATATTGACTACTCAAACAGCTATATCGACTTTACCGGTGAACAAGCTGGCGCCCCATTCACCGGTCGATGGAACAAGTGGGAAGGCAAACTACAGTTTGATCCCGCCGCTCTAGATCAATCGGTGTTCGACGTTTCAATCGAAATTGGATCAGTCGGATCAAACGATGAAGAACGAGACAGCACGATTTTATCCCCCGACTTTTTCAACGTAATCGAATTTCCAATAGCACGCTTTTACGCGAACGACTTCGTCAGCATCGACCCTAAATCTCCTGACTTTGGTGATAATGAGTTCATCGCGAAAGGCACACTGTCCATGAAAGGAATCAGTCAAGCCTGCGAATTAAAATTCAAAATCACCAACACAGAAAAAGGCAAAGAATTACAAGGCATCGCGAGCCTCAATAGACATCAATGGAATATTGGAGTTGGTGATTGGGCAGACCCCACTTGGGTGGGAAGCGATGTTTTGGTAAACGTGAAAGTTTTATTTTGATATTGATAGTATTAAATTGCCGATCGATTTCCATATTTTCGAGTTTTTACTCTGACCCCAAATAGAACTTCAGATAAGGTATTAATCAATGGTATTACTTGGCTGGCGGATAATTATGCGATCACCACTCTTCTAGTCATCCCTATATTTTCGTTATCTAGCTACCTCGCCTTTATCAAAGACGATAAAAACTATCTCGAACATGTTGTTATCAATCTGTATATCACAGGTCACCAATCACTAATTTATTCGGCTTTTGCCCTGCTAGGCATCTTAGTAACTAATTCAGACTTAATTGAGACTATCAGCCTGTTTGTGTCCGTTTCCTATGCAAGTTTTGTATTAGTAACACTATTCAACCGGAGTAATTGGCCTATTCGCTTTCTTAAAGTATTTTTGAGCTATGTGCTCGCAATTTCAATTATGCTGGTTTTGCTGGTCGTGACCGCTATTTTACTTATTTAGATTCTACTAGTGAGACATTGATTTTTGCCCATACTATAAAACGATGTTCCAAGTTCCTTTAAGAAGAGGTATTTTTTAGCGTTGACGCAGTAGGACCCAGCACTTTTGTCTTAACCTAACCATAACGAAACTAAATGGCATTCTTGCTCGCCATAAATGCCATTTAGTTTGCTGTGGGGTTTAACGTTTTCTCAATTAGAAGCGCAATATTTGCAAAATTGATTGTTCTTAAAGAAGACCGAAATACACCGGCATATCAGCCTGTAATCGCGTCGGATAAATTTTTAAGTGGCTTCAAATTAGCTCTCTCTGTCTTAAATGTCCTTCTGCTTTTCAATCTCGCCAACTTTTCATCAGACCCACAAAGATTAATTCTTTTAATTTTATTTGCTGTCGCGCACGGGTCACAATTTTGCGGAAATCTACCATTAGCACTACAGAACAGAAAAGGTATTGGTGCTTGCCACGTTAAAGGGACGATTCGATTTATCTTAGTAACGGATTTCTTGCTGATATTGGCAAACTTCGGCCTCGCAGTGAGCTTGTTGTAAAGGTATATTGGTGCACTACTAGTTTTTACTCTGACCCCAAATTTGCATTTAACGAATTAGCTTTCACTACTCTCTACAGCCTCGGCTGGACCTGAAAATCGATTTTTCCTCTGGACACTGCAACGGATTTAACGTTTAGGTATTTTACTGACATCCTTTCCTTGTTTGCTTTTTCTACTGGTACTTTCAGGCTTCTTAATGTGTTGTTGCTGAATGGAATTTGGCCAACTTTAAGGTGAAAGTCGTCTTTGATACCAAGGCCTCCGCGGCGGGCGACGGGCGTTCCGTAGAGCGAAACGGCGACTCGACCATCATCGATAATCCAAAATAGTTTGTCGAACTTTTCGATCTTCTTGCGTGCTTTAGGATCAATCTTACCGAGTTTGTTAAGGTTTATTACCGCGGCGATTTCGATCTCATCGCGACGCAAAAAGGCTTTCACACCATCGCTGACTGCCAGAAGTTTTCTACCATCGGCATCGGCTTTGATTGCCGCCAACATCAGGGCGTTAAACTCGCCTTCGTCAAACGACACATTACCGGATAATATCTCTTTAGACTTGTCAGCAAGAAATTGATTTTGGTTTTTACTACCAAGCTCCTTTCTAATCGTCTCACCAGCAAAGTCAGTATTGGCTTTGGTTTCATCAAACCAATTTGGCAAAGATCGCGCTGAATAAATACCAATAGCGCCCACTGCCACCACCAATAGGGCTATTACTAGGACTGATTTAAAAAGGAACTTAATCATATTCGTCTACCGTATAGTTAATTAGTTGGAATGAAACACCACATTTACCGTGGCACGTACCGCCTGAGTACCAAAGTACTCTTCAGGGAGATCAGCGGCCATAGATTTAGCCATTTCCAAACCACCACGAAACTGGCGAGGTGATGACTGCCGTTGTGCTTCAGAGATTGTGCGAGCTGATCCAAGAGTCTTGTCAAACTGATCAGCGAGAAATTGAGCTTTATCTTTTGCGTCTTCTATCGCCGCTTTTAGCGCCTTTCTCTCTAACGACTTTCTATCTTTGAAACCAGTTTGCACATTATTGACGGTTGAGACATCGCCCTCGACCAAATCTTGCAGTAACTCGGCCACCCGATCGATTTCATTGACCGTAATAGTGACGGAACGCGTAATGCGAGTGCCAACAAGCACTTGCGAATTATCTTGCCATTGATACTCTGGCTGCACTGATATTCCCGACGACTTGATGTCTAATCGGTCGATACCATTTTTCTTTGTCGCCGCCAACACGGCTTTGTATTTCGTATCAGCTTGTTGTTTAGCCGCTTCTACGTCTTTACTTAGCGCATTAACGGAAAGCCACAGAATAGCTTGATCGGGTTCGGCGGTGACTTCACCGTTGCCTTGAACTTGGATCGTATCACCTACTTTGGTCATTTCGTCATTTGCCATGCTGCTCACCGAGATTAGAGAGATTAAAAAAAGACAGATTAAACGCTTCATGCTTCCTCCATTTAAAGCCATGCAATGTAACTAGGACAAGTGAGTCACATTTAAGTTAGTCAGAATTTACAGCTCAGGAAATTCTGATTTAATCGAATTTAGCCTTTGTTTGAGTGCCAAACGTCTCTCAATCGAGGCGACAATGTACCGCGCAACAGACATTCTTCTGCCAAATATTATAACGAAGAGTGAGAGGCTTTTGGTCCAAACCCTTGCAGGGTCGAGCTGCGCATTACCCACTCATCGTTTTAACTCATTAATTTAGAATGATTAACACGGATCCGCAGATGCCTTACTTGCCTACTGCAAAGACGCCACCAAAGGCAAAATCGATTAAATCAGAGATTCCATTACATTGTGGCAGATTATTCTGAACTCAAACTGAAGGTTTTATTAACTCTGTATTGTCTCGAGTTCACCCGCTTTATGGTCATTCAGATGAGTAAGAATATCGACCAACATCTTAAACCCAATAATAACCACCAATATCCACACCGAAGATCCAAACTTTTGAATCGCAAATGCTCCGAGTATCACCCCAATGTGCATCGCAACAATCTTGCCATAAGGCTTGCCCATTAAGTCTTTCGGCGTAGTCGATAGGATCTCACCTTTTAGAATAAAGTTTTCCATAAAAGAGACGGTTTTACTCAGTACGATGCTGACAATACCTAACCAGATCACGGGCGAATAAAGATCCACAAAACCATAAAACACGCCTACTCCGTCGGCAACGAGCCCTATAAAACCTGAGGTGTCGAAACCAAATAATTGCTCTACCTTTGGAACCTCACCAAGTTCGAGCAACTCCCATAAAATAGCGCCGTGCACTGTGCAAAAGAGCCCGTAGTGAAATAAAAAGAAAACGGGAGTAAATAAATCAACCTTCTTACCCACCACCATAGCGCCAGTCATTTTGAGGATATTGAAAGCGCCGATAATTAAATTCTCTATCCAAAATAAAGCAATGACCAAGCGGTGATCCCAATCAAAGTACAGCACCCCTATAAGAGGCACTAGATTAGAGAGGATCAGCGCGGCAATCGAAAGTTTGGCTCTCCCAGACAAATCGCTAAGCTGGCGCAAATCGCTCGACTGCTTTGCTGGGGTACCAGCAACCTTACTCGGGCTTTTGTATGGCCATCTTTTGCCCATTCTCATCCACACAAACGAAGGAAATATTATTCTCAAATAGTACGGCCTCTGACTCTACCTCGTAGCGGGCACCGTAAACCTTCACATTATAGGTCACGGAAGTATTTCCCAGACGTATTTTAGTGCAACGAAAGCGCAAAATCTGTCCCTCACTGATAGGGTGCCTAAACTCCACATTGTCCAAGCCAATCGTAACAAAATGACGCCCTGGAAAATCCAGGCTCACGCGAATATAAGCTATTTCATCTAGCCATTTTAAAAGCGTGCCACCAAACAAATTGCCATAATCATTTAAGTCGGTTCCATACCAAGTGAAAGAGGGTGAGTTTGAACAGAAAATAGCATGAAATTTGTCCACACACATGTATTACCACCCATTTAAAATGCTATGAAGGATATATACGAGCTAACAGCCATTTATTATCGAAGCAGATATACTACTGCGCATGAACCACACACCTACCGAAATTAAGTTACACAGCAAGTCCAGAGTCCTCGAGATCAGTTTCGGGGATCAACGATTCATGTTGCCCTGCGAGTACCTCCGGGTCTATTCTCCATCCGCTGAAGTCAAAGGTCATGGCCCCGGTCAGGAGGTCCTGCAAGTTGGCAAAGAAAATGTCAATATTGTCTCGATTGAACCTATTGGGAACTATGCAGTGAAATTTATTTACTCCGATGCTCACAATTCCGGCATTTACTCCTGGGATTATCTTTATGAACTAGGAGAAAAACGAACGGAGAAATGGCAAGACTATTTGAATCGACTTGCCGACAACGGGACATCTAGAGAAGCCCAAGACAACGATCAATACCTAGGGAACCTCTGATTAATTACCAACGGTCTCTGACCTTGTGCTTATTTTGCATTCAAGACATTGTTTTGTAGCCATGGCGAGTCATGGCAAAAAAACAATAACGCAAACCGCGAAATAATCTCAAAGCTCCATAAGGTAAGGTTTTAAGCGTCCATCAGCGTTGTTGCCGAAATCATCTTTAATTAATCAGAGGCTCCCTAGATCAGACTAGTCTATAATTGACTCACGGCGATATTCTGCCTAGCTTAAATTGCTAACCTAATTATGAACGATCAAAAAACACATTTCGGCTTTAAAGAAGTTAACGAGCAAGACAAACAAGGTCTGGTTGGAGAGGTATTTCGCTCCGTAGCGGGAAATTATGACATCATGAATGACGCCATGTCGATGGGTGTACATCGAGCATGGAAATGGTTTGCGGTGGCTCAAAGTGGCGTAAACGTAGGCGACAAGGTCCTAGACCTTGCTGCCGGTAGCGGTGATCTATCTCTTAAGTTTGCGAAAAAGGTTGGGTCTTATGGTCAGGTGATTGTCACCGACATCAATGAGGCAATGTTAGCTGAGGGCCGAAAACGACTCACCGACGCTGGCATCGCAGGCAATGTCGACTATTGCTTGGTGAATGCAGAAAATCTGCCTTTTGCAGACAACACATTTGATTGCATATCAATCAGCTTTGGCTTGAGAAATGTTACCCACAAAGATGTGGCATTGCAGTCAATGGTCAGATGCCTAAAACCGGGTGGCCGAGCGATCATCCTGGAATTTTCTCGGCCGACAAACGCAACATTCAGAAGTATCTACGACGCCTATTCGTTTAATGTAATTCCGAAGATCGGTGAAGTCATCGCTAACGACCGCGATAGCTATCAGTATTTGGTTGAGTCCATTCGCAAGCATCCGCCTCAAGAAGAATTGAAACAAATGATGCTGGACGCGGGCTTTGATCGTGTGCGATATCATAATTTAACCGGTGGCGTTGTGGCATTGCATATAGGCTATAAATACTAGCTTTTTACAGTAGCGATTTTTTCTAGGCGCAGCATCATAAGCATTAGGGCGAATTATGTTTTTCGGATTACTTGAACTAGCAAGCAACAAAGCACTTGAACACGATAAAGCGACTCGGGCTCGACTCGAAAAGCTTAGCGGTAAGGTGATGACATTGCACATCAAGGATTTCGACCAATCACTTACAATTACGCCAAGAGATGACGGCATAGAATTGGACTCGCAAACGCCAGACTATTCTGACGTCACCTTGAGCACAACAATCTCCGCCGTCATCAAACTTGGACGCGATGGCTTGGATAATGCCGATTTAAAAGCCGGCGAATTAGAGATGAAAGGTGATCCCCTAATAGGTCAGCGGTTCGCGCAAGTTATTGGCGATTTAAACATCGATTGGGAAGCGATGTTGGCAGAACAAATTGGCTCTGCTCCAGCAAAAGCGGCTGGTGCGGTTGCTGGGCAAGCAAGAGAGTTTGTTGAAGAATCTCGATCTCAATTACATGACTTTGTCACCAATTTGATTGCCAACGACTTGCAGGTGTTGGCAGACAAACAGCAAATTAATGATTTTCTTAACGATGTAGAAGATATTAGGGCCGACGTTGATATGCTTGGATCTCGCTTGGCTGACCTACTTAATCGAACGAATTGATATGAGATTTTTTGGAACCTAGCAGAGGTAGCACAAAAACTACATGAGCGATCAATCTATTGCCAAACCCGTGAGTTCGATTTTCCGAATTCTGCAAATCCGTAAAGTGTTCAAAAAGTATGCGCTCTATCAGTTGGTCGAGCCTCTGCAACTACCCTACCCTGCGAAAATCTTTGCGGGCTTTGCATTGGGTAGAGTGAAGAAGCACCCGCTGCCCATTGGAGAACGAGTGCGCTTAGCATTGGAAGAACTCGGCCCCGTTTTCGTCAAGCTTGGACAAGCTCTCTCAACTCGCCCGGATCTTCTGCCAGCTGACATAGCGCAAGAGTTAGCCTTGCTGCAAGACAAAGTTGCACCGATTCCTGCCGAGCAGTCAATGCAAATCATTCGTAACGCTTATGGTGACGATCTAAACGATATTTTTACCAATATTGACGTTCAACCTTTAGCATCTGCTTCTGTTGCACAAGTACATTCAGCTACCTTGAGAGAAGGATTGGCAATAGAGGGGCAAAATCGTACGACAACCGATGAGGTCATCATTAAAGTCATACGCCCAGGTATTGAAGCGATTATTAAAAGCGATTTAAGGGTGATGTACCGCTTTGCTCGCTTTCTGCAAACTCATTGGTCACGAGGTGCGCAATTCCGTCCACTAGACGTAATAAATGAGTATGAAAACACCATTCTTGATGAATTAGACCTGCGAATTGAAGCCGCCAACGGCGCCAGAATGGGCGCTGATTTCGAGCAGTCCGACCTCATTTATTTGCCACGTATCTATTGGGACTACACCACTGAAAACGTGCTGGTAATGGAAAAGATAAGCGGGGTTTCAATAAGAGAACTCGAAACCTTAAAAACTCAGGGTGTGGATTTTAAAAAGTTGTCGGAAGACGCCGTGGGCATATTCTTTCGGCAGGCATTTGACTACAATTTTTTTCACGCCGACATGCACGCTGGCAATATTTTTGTGTCAGATAAAGGTCAATGGATTGCGATCGATTTCGGCATCATGGGCACTCTAGAAAAGGCTGATCAACGATATCTAGGCGAGATACTCCTTGGCTTTTTTAACCGCGATTATTGGGCTATCACCCAAACACATATCCGCTCCGGCTGGGTACCAAAAGGCACCAAAGCGACTGAGTTTGAGCAAGCAATTCGCGTGGTCTGTGAACCAATTTTCGCTAAGCCATTGAGTGAGATTTCATTTGGTAAAGTTCTAATGCAGCTTTTTCAAACGGTTCGTCGCTTTGAAATGCCAGTACAACCCCAGCTGGTATTGTTGTACAAAACTCTATTGAACATTGAGGGCTTGGGCCGACAACTCTACCCAGATCTTAATCTGTGGGAAACGGCTAAACCATTTCTAGAGCAATGGATGAAACGACAGTACTCGCCGCAAACGCTATTAGAGGAACTAAAGCGAGACCTACCAGCTTGGCAGAGCGCTTTAAGACAATTACCTACTGCTATTGAAACTGCGACCAAACCCAGGAGCAATAAGCAAATCAAGGTAGCTTCTAAACGACCAATATTGCTAGGTTTAACTGCAATTTCGCTGGCAACAGCTCTGGCTAACTATTATGGTTTGATCAACCTAGAAACATTCGGCTCTGCGCCAATTTGGGCAGCCTTTACATGCTTAATCTTGGCTTGGGGACGATCGGAGTTTTGACCGCAATAAAATTACTTATAGTGCATCAACCGCCCGTGAAAGCCCCTCGATATTCTGATTGAAACCCCACTGATTTATTCGTTTAAGACTCTGTTTTCCCATATCCTCTAAGTTAGCACTAGACTCCAAAGCCGATAGTAAGACTGAGGTCATGGAAGCGACATCGTCTGCTTTAGCCACCCAACCATTAAGCCCGTGCTCAACCAAATCTCTTGCACAACCAACTTGATCCGTTACGATCACTGGCTTTGACAAATTCATAGCCTCATTGACGATTAACCCAAACGGCTCCATCACTGAAGGTAGTACAAAGACGTCATGCTCGCAAAGCAGAGTCGGCATCTGCTGTTGATTTACAAATCCAACGAACGAAATATTATTTTCAAGTTGTAGATTCACTGTCTGTTCTTCAAGTTGATGTTGTAACGGCCCCGAGCCAGCCAGAGTTAGAGTCGCTCTGGATCGAAACTCGTCAGGCAAATTAGCAAATGCGTGCAGCAGCAAATCCGCTTTTTTTCGACTTACAAACTTCGACGCAAACAAAAATTTCACTGGAGCGTTAGTCACTGACTTTTTAGGTTTCAGTTGTTTTTGAAAGGCTTCATTGTCGACCGCCAAGGGCATAAAAAACAATTGAGACTCTTTGGCACCATAATGCTTGTAGTACTCCAAATTATCTGTTGAGGACCAAAGAAGTGCCTGTGCATTCTTCACCAAGGAACTTAAGAATAAGTCTTTAGCAGTAGACGGTGAAGAACAGAGCAAGGTCGAATCAGCTCGATAAAAATAAGGCAATCCCTTTAACCTTGCTAATACGAGTACAGCTAAAAGAGCCATATTGCCATAACCATGAATCCAAACTGCATCCCACGACTCTTTTCTTATTGCCTTAAAAACGGATCGGAGTTTCACTTTGGGATTCTTCAATGAAAAATCTCCGTTCAAAAATGTCGATTCTAGAAATTCATGAGAATACCCAGAGGTCAAAGGGATATCCCATTCGATTGACTGACCAAAGCCGGTGTCTAAATAAGACCCTGTAGAGAGATCTGACAAGAAAAAAACATGTAAATCAAAACCACACTCCTCTGAGATTTTTCTCAACAACGGAGCTTGATATTGAATCGGGTGACTTACGAAGTAGGCGATCTTTTTACGCATATTTTTAAAAGGCAAATCAATTCAGACCGTTTCAATAACACTACAATCGTTTTCTCTAGGGCCTCTCTAACCATAAAGCCGCATCTTATCAGAAGAGGTCTGAGAACCAAATCTATCTGAATCTGAACATGATCGCCCAATCATGGCTATGCTTGTAAAGTCTGTTTGCTGGATTATCACTACCTTCTGATTTTTCAGGGATTGCAAAATTAGGGTGTTATTTTTTTAACAATGACGCCGTGCACAATCAGGCTCGCCTTGCCCACCTTAGCGTAACCATACCCTTACTAGCGTCAGCTCTCCATAGCTACTATCGATGTGCAACTTCGTCATCTCTTTGTCTCAGGTCACACTATTGACGCCAACTCGAGGTCAAATAAATCAGCGTATGAGGACGATTACTTTATTAAGGTTCTATGGATCTGTCTGCTAAATTTCATCAAATACGAAAAAGGTACTTTATTATGAAATCGAAAGAGCTTCTCTTATTGCTCCGTAAGCCTCACGTCGACCCACACCAAACGATGATCCGAAGATGATTTTCTGTCGGCTATCAAGCTGTACTCGGGTGAACTTTTAGTTGGCCAATAAAGACCACAATTTACAACCGTCAAACCTTCTCTAGACGGCAAGGCGTAGTCGACTCTTAAACCCCATGCGGCAGTATGATACTCAGCATATTGATTCTCCGGTCTCGCATTTTTACCTGCAGTTGATTTAGGTTCACAAGATGAATCTATCAACGCATGATCTAATAAACCCTTGATTCCAGTCTTGATAGATTCTCCCTCAGTGGGAGATGAGTTTAGATCACCCAAGACCACAAATCTCGATCCCTGATCTATCCCACCCTTACGACCTTGGTCATCGTAGATGTAAGGTTCGCTTGATAAGTAATCACTGATAAAACGTATTTCATCATGATTTCGCTTACCATTTCTGTCTTCCGACCCGTCAAACGTGGGGGGCGTAGGATGTGCGGCGATGATATGTATGACACCCTTTGGTGTATTAATTGGGATATCCCAATGCGACTTTGAAGACAAGCGAAGTTGACTCCATTGTTCATCACTATACCATGCCTCACCATTCGGAATTCTCGGCTTAAGATGGTTTGGCATATCCTTCCAGAGAAAATTTTGCATAGTTCTTGCACGGTTATAATCTATCGGAAAACGCGACAGAATAGCCATGCCATATTGACCGGGGTAAAAGCCGAATCCTTGTGCATCTCCGGCAACGCCAGTTTTACGACCATTACGATCTAAATCAAAAGCTGTGCTGAGACCAGTGTTACTTGGTGCAATATAGAAATAGGGAAGGTCTAAAGCGGGCTGATTGCCTTGAGAGACGTTTAAATAATTTTTAACAAATAGCTCAATACCTTTTTCACTATCTGCTATGAAATCAAATTCATTGAGCAATATTATATCAGGGCGAACTCTTTGAATGATTTGGGCAACGTTACTAATTTGCTCGTTATTACCACTGGCTAAATGCTCAGAAACTACTATCGCGCGCGATGGATCGTCCGCTACATCCTTTCTTGGTAAATAGTTTGTTGCTTCAATACTGACGTTAAACGTGGCTATTCGCAGCGTATCCAAAGAGGTTTCACCAGCCAGCGTATTACAACAAAACGGAACTAGAAAACAAGTAAGTATGGTTAAACGAGAGTTCATTTTTTAATTAAACCAAATCAAAGCGCTGACAAACTAACGCCAGTGCCAAAGGATTCGGCTGGTCAGGCTCCAAATCCATGGCAGGATCAATAAAAATTGGATGACTAATATACAAAATATCTATGCACAATTAAGGCGACCGACTTTCTAAAGTTTTGTTATCGAGAATTTTCAACTTACCAAGCGTCGACTATTGGCCAACCGTACCTTTAGAACCAATGTGGTCGAGCAAGCGCTGCATTTCAGCATTTGAATGGAGCAGATTCTTACCAGTTTCAATGAGTAGAGATACGTCATCTTTGCTCAAAGACAAGCTGGTCGGAATGGACTGAAGCCGAGCTTTACTTGCTTCGTCTTGAACGTCATTCAAACTTATATTAATAAGAAAGGGTTCTACTTGTTGCTCAGGTGTTGACAATTGTTCCGCCCAAGTTTTAATTTGCTCTTCTAATAATTCGATAGTAGCAATGTTGTAGCGGTGCAATTGAATATTAGACATAGCGGCCAAGGTGTTGGCGATACTTGGCTCTTTCGGAGCTTGGTCTAAACCCTTTCTCGCGTCCACCGAGGCATCAACAGAAAGGATTATCATGCGTTTTATGGCCGTCTGTCTCATACCTTGAATCACTCCGGCGTCACCCGCAATGGCTAGCAAATCAAATATCGCTCGGAATCCCAAATTGTCAGTTATGCCGCCGTCGACCAAATGAATATAAGCCCTTCTCTGTTTGTCATTCAATGATGACAGCGATTGTAACAAGGCGTTTATCTCGAGTTGATGCTGCTCGTCTTCTCTAACCTTACGATGACGTATCCAGTTGGTATACTCTGCACCGCAGTGGTCGTGGTTGCGCAAAACAACAGGACTGAAAACCAATGGAACGGCAGACGATGCGGCCACAGCCCGAGCTACTGGGAAAGTAGCTAACTCAGAACAGAGTAAGTCGAAGTATCGCTGTATAAACGAGAATCTGATGCCGCCACCAAGATCTGAAGCGTTGATAATTATGATCGGCCTATCGTCATGAACCATATCCGCAAAAGTGGCGCCCTTGAAGACATTTTTATCATAAAGACGAATGGCGGCTTCAGTTCGATCCACGTCGCTTAAAATCCTACCAAGACTAAAAAGTCTACTCAACAACGATCCTTGAAAATCAACATTGAGAAATTCGTCCTCAAACTGGTTGAATATTTTCTTACCATGCAATCCGTAGTAAGCGGCCGTAAAACTACCACCTGACACACTGCTTATGAAACTAATTTCATCCAACAACGATTTATTAGCATTGGCGTCAAATGCGTAGCCATTTAGACCTTCAAGCACGCCATAGGACAACGCTGCCGCTCTGGTACCTCCTCCCGAGAAATTAACGATAAATACGTTTTCACTGTTAGAAAATTTCTTGGTCAAATTTTGAATCGAGTAGCGCATATCGGAATCAATAAAGCCGATTTTTTTGTTCTCCATCCTTATCGTTTTCGCGCACCCTCCAAGAACAACGGCACACAATAAAACAGCGATACGCCATCCCAACATTTTTACCATTTAAACCTCCAATATTCTTTTCTTATTTATCTTAGCGAGATCTACACACGTCACAGAAGCGTCCTAGTATTTCAGTAAAAGTTTCATTAGCAATAAAGTTTAATACGTTCTTTATGGACTTTAGGGTCATCTGGTGAGGTAACCTTTTAGTCACAGCCGCCGAGCAAGAGTTCGATCAATTCAATGCACTTATTAGATACGAATATGAAATGACTGAGTAAAATCGTCAACACGATGAAATGAAGCGTAGAGTTTGACATGGGTCAGTGCTATTGGCTAATGATTGATATCTCTAGAACACTCTTTTAGACAGGCTCGCTTATCCTTTACTTGGATGGCTATTGAACGCATTTCTACTTCAACCGACTCTAGCTTGAGCCAACCTACCATTTGAGCGGTAAACTCAATGACAGCGTGAGGCCGGATTAGTCATAGCGATAATTCGTCAGATAACGTCGATACCACCGATGAGGCTAAAAGTGCTGCCAACAATAACTTCAAGCGGTCCATTGGATTACTCGACCTAAACAAGCATCACCAGGCTATTGAGGTCGTTATTCATAGTCTTCTAGAGGCTAGATATAAACAACACCGGTCAATTATTACATAAAATCGCCTTGTTAAAAGAGTATTCAACATGTTCATTCTTAACTCAGATCAGCCGAGACATCTGGCCGATAAATCTCTCTAAAAATCACTCATGCATCAAAATATCGCCGACTAGTTTACCTGATCATTCACTACTTTTATCATGTGGTTTTCGAGGTTTATACTAGCTAGCAAATGATTAGGAATCGACCTGTCCTTTGTCAAAGACACTAAATATAGTATGTACAAATGTACCCTTGCTTAGTTGCGCTATTGAGTACTCAGAAACATCCCCAAGATTTGTTGCCAAAGACGGCTCAGAATCATTCGTGAAGTGATCCAATATTTCAATATCAAAATTAAACCGAGTTTTTATTAAGGATCTTGCTGAAGTCACAGACACCAATCATAAACCGACGATCGATACGCCAAAATAGGCAGACATTCACTAGTTGGTAACTCAAACCTCGACCAGGGACCAAAGCGGAGAGATCCATGCTGATTCCGCAGGAGAGAATTAACAATTGAAGCGGAGCTAGATCAAGCTTATGAAAAAGAAGTCTGGTCGGAGACATGCATAAAAAAAAGCGCTAGCTCCCAGGCTTTTAAACCTGGGAGCTAGCACCTGAATAGTGTGTGCCAAAGAATTTTTTACCTGTGGTTGACGCATTAACCACAATTTTCAACACGCTTCAATCCGGCCTAAAAATCTCTCGAAACCAGAATTGATTCAAGCTCTCGAAGGGTCAATGAAGTGGACCCGATCCGAGGCTATTTTCCGTACAATGGATTACTTAATCGAAAAATCGCTAACTAGGTCGTTGGTTTTCAAGCTATGAACAGCAATATCAGAACCCCACCAATCGCATTAGCGAGTAGTATTGAGGCCTTACTGCACTAACCACTGTACTATCAGCAGTCATGTCTGCCGTCTGCCCTAACGTCGCTGCAGACGCATGAACAACCAACAAAAGACCAGCCACCCAAACCTAGGGCTTATGATTTTCATCATTGATTTTTCGCTACCGAAAATAACACCCCCATACTACACAACAAGTGTAAAGACCTTCTTGACAAATGTTAACCAGTTTAATTTTCTTAACGATAGGGGTTTGTTAAGATTTTGTCTAACAAAGGAGAAACCCATGAAAACAATCATCTTGCTCTTAACGCTGACCACTCTTGCGGCATGCTCATCAACTACCATCGAAACCGGGCTGAGTACAGACACAGTATCCCCGAGCAAAAACCAGCTGGGTGAATATGCCTTGGCATTGCCTGAGAAGCATGCGGCACTAGCGGTAGCAAAGGTACTTGAATCGGGCGGTAATGCGATAGATGCAGCCGTCACAGCTGGATTTACTTTAGCTGTGACATTCCCAACGGCAGGAAATATTGGAGGCGGTGGCTTTATGCTAACTGATTTCAATGGAGAGTCACACTTTCTAGATTACCGAGAAACTGCCCCAGCAGCAGCGAGTCGCGATATGTTTATTGAACGAGACGGTTCAGTTGACCCTCGAAGTAGCTTAATTGGTGCTAGGGCCTCGGGCGTACCTGGCACCGTCGCAGGTTTGTGGGAAGCTCATCAGAAGTTTGGATCAAAACCATGGGCCGACTTGATCGCTCCTGCAATCAAGCTTGCCGAAGATGGTTTTGAAGTTCACCCAAAAACGGCAAAAGACGTCGGTGAACTCAATGACTGGTTTGCGAACGAAGTTAACTTCATGGAACATTTTGGCGCTATTCAGCATGGAGGAATTTTCAAACAAGCGGCGTTAGCAAACACACTCAAAAGAATCGCAAGGTATGGACCGAAAGACTTCTACCAAGGCAAAACCGCCGAGCTATTGATTGCCCAAATGAACAAGAATGATGGTCTGATTACCGCTAAAGACTTGAGTAATTATAAAGCCGTTTGGAGACAACCCTTAAAGGCTACTTGGCAAGGTTATGAAATAATTTCGGCACCGCCACCGAGCTCCGGTGGATTTGCAGTTATACATTTACTGAAGATGAAAGAGCATCTTAGCAAGCAGTTTGAAAGGACTGAACATAATTCATCTACGTACGTCCATCTTGTCGCCGAGATGGAGAAAAGAGTCTTTGCTGATAGAGCCGAATACTTCGGCGATCCTGACTTCGTTTCAATTCCAATGCAGGAACTGATGGACGAAAATTACATCAGAGCGCGGGCAAATTCAATTAACACCAAGGCAATCAGCGAAACCGAAAATATTAAACCTGGAATCGATAGCCCAAACACCACACATTTTTCAATAGTAGACAAATGGGGTAATGCAGTTGCAAACACTTACACCATCAATTGGAGTTACGGTAGTGGTGTAGTCGTGGAGGGTGCTGGATTTTTATTAAACAACGAAATGGATGACTTCAGCACCAAACCTGGTGTCCCAAATGTTTACGGCGTCGTAGGTGGAGTTTCGAACGAGATACAACCGTATAAACGCATGCTCTCTTCTATGTCTCCCACTATTGTCCGAAAAGACGGTAGCGTTCACACTGTCGTCGGTGGCATGGGAGGCTCAACGATTTTCACCTCGGTTTTTCAAGTCATCACCAACCTGATTGATTTCAACATGTCAGCACAAGAGTCGGTAGATGCGGTAAGGTTTCATCATCAACTTCTACCAAAAGATCTAGTGACCATGAGCCAAAGTGAGGAGCTAGCTGAGGACGTTCAAAAGGAATTAAGATCGATGGGCTACAAAGTAGAGCCACATGGTTTTGAATTCGGTAATATGCAGCTAGTTACTATCGCAGAAGGAAAGCTCTCAGCGGCATCGGATTCAAGGTTTATCGGCAAATCGATTGTCGGGGTTACAAAGAAAAATTAAGCATTATCAGGGTACTCAGCGCTCTGATTATTAGAGTAAGCTCAGGTTCACCTTAAAACGCGGCCTCATAAATCATTAGCGCCGCGTCAACAGTCATCTCTCGCGGATTGTTAACCAATAATCGTTGCTGCTGCATGGCCTCAGAAGCCAACATATCTAGATCTGACCTCGGCACACCCACTTCAGACAATCTGCTCGGCAAGTTCACTCGGTCAATTAGGTCAATCATAAAACTAATAAATAGATCCGCGGCTTGCTCAGACGACTTAATCACTTTGCTGTTAGTTACGCAAGGCAACAACTCGGCATACAGTTCCCACGCCGATGGCGCGTTAAAAGCCAATACGTGCGGTAAGACCAGAGAATTACTTAAACCATGCGGAATGTGGTAGTTGCCTCCCAAGGGATAAGCAAGTGCATGCACTGCCGCCACCGGCGCATTCGCAAAAGCTTGCCCAGCTAACATGGCGCCAAACAGCATATGTTCACGGGCTTCGATATTTTGCCCGTTGGCAACAGACTCCTCGAGATTAGCTGCCATCAAACTCAGTGCTTGCCTTGCTAGCATATCCGAATATGGGTTCTTTTTTAACTTGCTAGTGTAAGCCTCGATCGCGTGAACCATCGCATCGATTCCAGTCGCGGCTGTCACATGGGCAGGCAGCGCCAAGGTTAGCTCAGCATCCAATATTGCTATGTCTGGAATGAGTTGTGGCGATACAATTCCAGCTTTAGTGGTCTCACCCGTGGTCACTATCGAAATAGGCGTTACCTCTGAACCAGTTCCCGCTGTGGTCGGTATCAGAATCAAGGGTAGACGCGCTCCAGAGACTAAACCCACTCCATAAATCTCATTGATAGACTGTGCTGAATTGGTCAATACAGCAACTAATTTAGCTGCATCCATACTACTGCCTCCACCTAAGCCAATAACGCCATCCACATTATTCGCTTGCGCATACGAGACGACATCTAAGATAAGCTGTTCGGGTGGATCGGCTTCGATATCACTGTACAGTAAGGGTGTCAATCCGTCGTCCTTAAGCTTGTTTAATACTTGCTCAATAATTCCGGTCGCCACCAAACCTGGATCAGTCACGATCATCGGTCTTTTTATTGTCAACGAATCACAATAGGTTTTTAACTGCGCGCAGGCGCCTTTTTGACAAACGATTTGTCGCGGCGATGCAAATTCAAAGTTCATATTCATCGAGCTGCCTCTAACTGACCATTTTGTTTAAACCGATTATGCAACTACGCTGGGATTATCTTTCCGAGTTCGAGCAACATTTACCGACATATAGGTTCATCCATACATAGTTTATGCTCCTTATACAAGCATGCGTCTTGATCCCCGCTGTTGTCGGCGCGGCTATTTTTGTGAGTCTCACGAAGGTCTGCTAATCAGTGGTTTACATACAATCTAGCCTTAAGCTTTGATCAAAAGCATAACGTAAAACCATCATGCACAGATGGTTACCATAGACCACTTTTAACCCATATCAGGGGTTCAATCAATTCATAACTCATACTCAGCCACAGCGTTTGTTGGCCAAATATACACAAAACGTTGTATGTACAATTTCGCCACAAAGTGTTCAAATTCGCCGGAATCGGAGGAGGTTGGAATGAATAAGTTAATCTTTGTTATTTTGTTGTCCCTTTCTAGCTCTATTTTTGCACATAAGAGCGTAGTTGTTATTCCACTTGGCGGTGATGCCAGCGAACCGCTGCATAATGTTATTCGGGTCAGTAAAAGCAATGGCGACTTTAAAACGCTTAACTTGGCGCTAGCATCGATCAATAACGCTGGCGACGCAAGCGTGAGCAATCCATATCTTGTCGTGCTGGGCCCTGGCACTTATACAGAGGGGCCTTTGAATATCCCGGCGCACGTTAGCATCTCTGGATCGGGGCGAGGTATTACCACCTTATTCTTCCCCGACAATCAAATTGGACTGCCCTCTTTATTAATGAGAGAGGGCTATGTCAATCTCAATAACCTCTCTATACAGATCGAGTCACCAGCAAATCCCAGCTCCTTGTTTTTAATAAATGAAACAAACCGAACTGAGGATGAGGATAGGTTCGATATTTTCGAACCAGTAAGTTTAAGAGCAGTAGACTTGCGTATTTTCAGCAGCAGTGAACGAACACCACAAACCATATTCGCTGTAAAAAATGCGCTAGAACTCACAGATGTAGAACTGAATTTTGATCGAGCAATGACACTGATAGATCAAAGTGACCTGTCTAAAATCACCATAAACAGCAGTAACTTTTTTGGTTACTTTGGTGGCGCAAATGTTGATTTGCTGAAAGGATCAAATAATTATGCAAAGATTAAAGACTTAAACATAACCTACTTTAATTTGTTAAGCACGTTTATAAACTTTACCCGACCAAGAGAAGTAAGGATTGATGATTCAAGCATGACGACAAATAGGACTGTCTCTCCGTTAAGATTTGACTTTAGTCAAGGCAGCGGCTTTGTCCGTATCCGCAACTCAAGGATGGACGCCATCGAACTTATTCAAAGTCAAGGTCGCGGTGAATCGGTAATAATTGAGCACTCAATCTTAAATGAAACACTTCAAGCCCCATCAAGAATACTGAGATGCTTTCAGGTTGTACACTACAATACCTACGCAAACACATGTACTCCCAACTAGGCTAATTAGGGTCGAAGACACTTAAATCTAAAACAAACCATAACAACTTTGCCAGCACTGACCTAACCTATACATCATCGATCTTTATCCATATTAAGGCGATGACTGCCTGTGATTATGGTGATCAACAAATTTCGGCCACGACTCTAGATAAAATCCAAAGAAGACCGTTGGCCTGAGTACTAAGCGTATTTCCAGTGCTTGCAGGACTTCAGCGATAGCAGCGATGATCGCTATGTTTGGCACAACTGCGTACCAAACTAAATACTCGTATTTTTTGATCTCGCAATGCCCCCTTCTCTGCTTGGCCTGGTCTGATAACGATTCGATCCCTTATTGACTCTGAGATATCGCCTCACTAACGGATTTTGTTTTACACGAGTCTTGGTTACCGTCATCAAACCGATTGGAGATTCTGAAGCAGATAACCACTAACAACTAACTAACGTCCATTTGAAGCTATGTGAGCGAGTCTAAACCATGAGAGTGCTGTGGTTAACGGTAAAAAGTTTAGATTTATAGTGCCAAAAACAATGGGCGGGTGCGCTTAAGATTGCTACCTATTGGCTGAACAGTGAGGATCTGTTACTAATTCAGAATCAACAATGTGTTGTTATTCCTCGGCTTCCGTTACACTCAGTTCCTGTAGGAAACAAACCGAAGAGATACTCATCTAATGATAGTTGATTTGCGTAGTGATACGTTGACCAAGCCTTGTTCTGTTATGCGAACAGTGATGGCAAAAGCTGAAGTTGGCGATGATGTTTTTGGTGAGGACCCAACGGTTTGCGAATTAGAAAGCTACCTAGCCGAATTAGCGGGCCATGAGGCCGGTTTATTCTGCGCGAGCGGCACCCAGAGTAATTTGGTAGCGTTACTCAGCCACTGCCAACGTGGAGATGAGTACATCGTTGGTCAAAACGCTCATACCTATCGTTATGAGGCCGGTGGGGCAGCGGTATTGGGCAGTATTCAGCCACAACCTCTCGAACACGAATCCGACGGCTCCATTTGTCTGCACAAGATACAAGCTTCAATAAAAGCGGATGATTTTCACTTTGCCAAATCGCGTCTGCTGGCATTGGAGAATACCATCGGTGGTAAGGTGTTACCGATGTCGTATTTAAGGCAGGCGAAAACGCTTGCGACATCTAACAATCTACAATTTCATCTGGACGGTGCACGAGTATTTAATGCCGCGGTGGCTATTAATAAACCAGTTTCTGAGATTACCGGTTTATTTGATTCAGTATCGATATGCTTAAGTAAGGGTCTAGGTTGCCCAGTTGGTTCGGTATTGGTGGGTACCAGGGACCTGATCGAGGAAGCTCGACGCTGGCGAAAAATGGTAGGTGGCGGTATGAGGCAAGCCGGTATGCTGGCTGCCGCCGGCTTGTATGCACTAAAAAACAACGTAGCAAGTTTAAAAAACGACCATGAGCGTGCTCAAGTTATAGCGTCGTCTATCTGTGATATACCTGGCCTTAGTGTCAGAGATGGCGGCGCTCAGACGAACATGATCTTCTTGGAAGTCGATCCCGAGCGAAGCGACTTATTTTTGAAAGCCTGCAAAGAACAGGGGGTGTTGTTCACTGGACACGGTATATTGCGTTTAGTCGTGCATCGAGACATAGACGATCAGGGTGTTACCCATGCGGTGAATATTATTAGTTCAAATGCCAGCAAATTACTTTAATCTTTGTATTTAATTCAGTAGTCGGCCATTTTTCGAGCAAAGTGTCAACGCTAGATCATGGTCGAAATCTTGATAGCTATAGTCCCCTGTGCGCATGATCAACTTTCTAGTTTGATGTAAACCGAGGTATGATTTAGCACCAAAAGTGCTGTTACTGCGATATCGTGTATTGTCAATGTCATGGGCTGGTCGTACTAATTACACAGCATTGTGATGGGCGCCGATGCCAAGCAGCGGCGAATTCGGTTTGTCTAAGCCTTTTATCTGGAACTGTACCGGGAACTATGTATCGGGAACTGTGATAATGAAACTTTATGATGAGTATGTACTTCCATATGTGATCAATTGTGCTTGCAGTATGAGAGCCATAGAGCGTCAACGAGGTCTTGTTGTGCCCGAGGCCAAAGGAAAAATTCTTGAGATAGGGATGGGATCTGGCCTAAACCTAAAACATTACGACCCCAATAAAGTAGAGCACTTATGGGGGCTGGAGCCCAGTCAAGGTATGCGCAGAAAGGCACAGGCGAATATCGAGGCGTCAGATCTGCCACTGGAATGGTTAGACTCTCCCAGTGAGTCCATACCATTGGATGATGACATAGTCGACACTCTGGTTTTAACGTATACACTTTGCACAATTCCTAATCCAGAAGCGGCGTTAGCTGAGATGCAGCGAGTGCTCAAACCCGACGGTATCATGGTGTTTTCTGAGCACGGGGTGTCGCCAGATGAAAACGTTAAGCGTTGGCAGCACCGAATTAACTCTGTTTGGAAAAAGCTCGCAGGCGGTTGTAACTTAAATCGCGACATACCGGCCTTACTTTCAAATGCGGGCTTTAAACTAGACAAACTCAATACCGGCTACATCAAAGGCCCTAAGATCGCCACTTTTCAATATTGGGGTAGAGCAAGCATCTAACTGTAAAAGACACTCCGCTCTGCCTGGCCTATTACTCTTTCAATCTCAACTCTCTTAGGTTTGGATCGCTGACGATGTCTTGTTCATAAAACGGAAAGTCGATCCACTCGCCTTTGGCATATAGCTCTGTTTGATCCGAATAATGTGGACTATCTGGCTCTTGTGATTGGCTGTAAGTCAGAAGGCCTTTGGGTAATAGTTTGCCATCGTCATCCCAAGTTGTGAATTGAATGATGCTATTGCCATGGATGATCGGGGAATAACCAACGCCCTTAACTTTTGAAAGTTGCGTGACGATCATTGAATACGCGCCTGCCCAGCCTTCCCCGCCCGGAACGGGTATTTTTTTGCCATTGCGTTCAGCGTACTGAATATCTCCCAACTTAGCATCCAGTTCAATCCCCGCTGTCGCGATCGTATTTTGGACGGCTTTGATCACACCAATTAGTTTCTCGGCTGTGGCTTTATCTTCGACCTTCAATCCATTAGGTGTATTCACCGGGTCAGTCAGATCAAAAGGGACTCGGTAAATACTGCTATCGCCCAATAGCGACCTCATTATCTCAGACCAAACATGCGCTCCTCGACTTTCAATATTATGAGTTCGATCCCAGTTCGCTAAAGCCTTGCAGGCCTCAGCGATGGACTCATTCTCAGGCACGCAGAGTGTAAGTAAATCGTCGAGAAGGAGTTCAGCACCAAAGTTTCGATGCGAGCTTATCAGGCTAGTCGCCGTCTCAATGCTTATCGGACCCGCCTTTAGGAGTTCTTCAACAAACTTTATTCCAGCCCGGGTGCGTATAGTGCGAGCTGTTTTTTCAGGACCAATGATTGGAGAATACCCCTCAAGTGGCTGATTAGGATTAGTAAGCCAGTAACTGTCGTTAGAATTTGAAACATAGTCATCACGTATCATCATTGGCATTTCTTCGGTGGGCATAGCGCCGGCCACCTTTGCCTGTGTCGATTCAATCCATTCGCAATCGGGGCGAGCGCCATCTAACACAATCATCTTGGCACGACCCACTTGAGCATCGCCCAGTTTACAGCTCTCAACCAATTCTGTGGTTACATTGGGCACCGTTGAAATATCAGCGTAAAGAGCTTGACCATCTTTATCGGCCGCTACGGTATTCACCCAAGATACGCCGCCTAGGTTCAATGCTTTTACTATGTCATCGACGCTGGTTGCTTTGCCTATTGCATCGTATGTTTCAGCGGCATTATAGTTTTCAAGGTTTGCGTCCCTTACCGCATAGGCTACTTGGTTATTCCAAGGAAGCCCTTCGCGTTCAACAATCGGGCCATAATGGCTGAAGTAGACAATCGCTGTCACCGGCTTGCCTTCCTCAGATAGACCCAACGTTACTTCCTGTGTACTCATTTGACGAAACTCGTCACCGTACCGATAACGCGTAGGATCTTTTGGATCGAGTTCTAATTTATACAAAGTAGCTCGCATTCCGGTAGAAACGGTATGCGACCAAGCAATATCCTTATTAAAGCCAACAGACACGCCAGCGGTGGTGAGTAAGCTGGCTCCCATGACATCAATCTCACCGGGTAAGGTCATATGAATCAGATGAAAACGAGAGGGGCCTGACCAAGGATAGTGCGGATTGCCGAATAGTAAGCCCCTACCATTCTCGGTAACCGCACTGCCAAACGCCACCGCATTACTTGCCAACGGAGAATCAATCGGTTGGTCTTCAAATTGGTACGGAGGTTTTATCGCAAAGGCTGTTGTTTGAGCGTCATCGGCAGGTGGTTGTGCAGCTGCGATATCGCCTGTGTAACGTCCCAGACCGTATCGAATTCCGACCCCCAAGGTTAATCGTGTTACGTCTGCATCACTAATTGGGCGCACCCAATCTTTACCAGCACACGAAGCGGGTAGTTGATCTTTGTTATCTTTTAGATAACGGTTATAGCCAGCAACATATCCGGCACTGAACTCTTTAGCTCGGTCTGATTGCGCCTTCGAGAACTCCATTAGGCGTGTGTCAGTAATGAGTGCTCGATGAAATACATCACTGGTTCGAAACCGTTCACCAAAAAACTTCATCAAATTGCCGTTGACCGTGACCACATCCTTAGCAATTACGCAAACCCCATCGGTAGCGGTCGCATATGCAAAACCATAACCCAAGCTTCGCCAGTCATCCGCTTTGACGTGCGGTATCCCAAAACTAGTCCAACGAATGCTAACATCCACCGGCTTCGCACCCGCATGAATGGCTGAACTTGTTTGTTGTGGCGTAGCGCAACCAACAAGAAAAACCACACCAAAAACCATCCAAAGCACCATTAGCTTACTGCGCATATTCCACCTCATTTCTGTTGGATTCAATTCAAAACCGGGGCGTAATACAAAAGCGAGAAGCGCCTTTGCTATACGACCTCAGCTGATCAGTATTGATCAATCTACCTGCAAACGCAAAATAGTCAAACTTGCGCTCACGGACTGTCGTCCTTTTAGAGTATAAATTTAGTTAACGACAACGACGAGCTTATAGAATAACCCCAAGCCCGCATTGCTTGTGATGATAAAATACTGGGCAACCCCACCAATGTGACAAACCCAAAGATGACTCTCCCAGTTGAAAAATGGCGGCGGGCACAGCGATTGCCAAAGTGTGTCTAATAAGCTCGGCTGTTACCGAAGCTATCGTAAAATCGATTAGTACTCAGACCAGCCAAGCACGCTTAAAATTCTGATTACATATCAGTAGCTGGTGTAAGAGGACTTAATCAACAGTTCACAGTTTCAACTTTGATTACTGATCATGGAAAAGGATAATTGAGACGATCGCTGTCTGACGCAAATCAGTAAAACTTAGCATCGCCTTCTGGTCTGGTTTTAAACCGTTTATGAACCCATAAATATTGTTCTGGCATGCTTCTTACCATTGTCTCAATGGCTTGGTTCATAGCCGTTGTATCGGCTATATCGTCGCCCGATGGGAAGTCTTTTAGTGGCTCGCCTAAGGTGACTTGGTAACCAGCGCCTTTGGGTTTGACTCGAGTTTTTACTGGTATCACAACGGCCTTAGACAGTTTAGCGAATTTTCCTAGCGCAGGTGTGGTGGAGGCTAATGGGTGAAAAAATGGTACAAAGATGCCTTTTCTGCCGGCATCTTGATCGGGCAGATAATAGAACGGGAGTCCTCTGCGAATCAATTTAATCACCTGTCTCAGTGGAGCTTTACGTTCGATCAAATGTGAACCAAAACGACTGCGGCCACGTTTGATTATTTCGTCCATTAGCGTGTTTTTTGCGTATTGATACATGGACATGGCTTCCCGTTCAAATCCTAAAGTCAGTCCGCCGGCGTCTAAACCTATAAAGTGTGGTGCTAATAATATTATGTTCTTACCGTCGGCCAAGGCTTGATCATAATGTTCGCGCCCGTCTAACTCTATGCGCGATTTGAAGCGGTCTTTTGATATCCACATATTCGCTGGCACAGTGAAAATCGATTGGCCCACATAACTGAAGTGATCTTTGTTAATGCGATTTGCTTCTTCATCACTAATCTCTGGAAAACAGGCCTTTATGTTTTTCAAAGCGATGTTTCGGCGCGAGGCGCCCAAGTGATAGGCCAGCATACCAACTCCATGACCAACCGCAGCGAGCACTCGTAATGGCAATAGTGTGATCAGTCGCACAATGGCCAATCCAATCCACGTGGGCCAATATTTTGGCGCTAAAAAACGCTGATATGGGAATGGGGTTTGTTTGTTTCGCACAGATCAAATCTAACGGTTTATTAGGCGAAGAGAATACCACAGATCGGCTATTTGACCGCAAATAGAGTATGATTAGAGCGACGAATCTATTGAACCTTATTACGAGACGGCTGTGAAGAAAAAGCTCATTTCCATCTTTATTTATATCTTTATCGCACCGTTTTTCTTGTTATATCTGAAAATGCTGATGAGGTTTTCTAAGGTTACCACCATTGGTATGGAGCATGTTGACAAACTCTGTGACGACAACATCGGGCACACCTTTGTGTTTTGGCATAATCAACAATTCATTCTTCCTCAGCTGCGCAAAAAACGAAATATATACGCTTTAGTCTCCGATAGTCGAGATGGAGACTATATGGCCTGGCTTGTACGCAGGTTTGGTAAAATACCGATTCGAGGCTCGAGTTCAAAGAAGGGGGTACAAGCGTTAAAGCAAATGATTCGGCTGTTAAAAGGAGGCGCCGAATTAGCTATCGCCACCGATGGCCCTCGCGGACCTGCGTTTGAGGTTAAACCTGGCGCAATCCAATTAGCACAAATGACCGGCACCCCTATTGTGCCAGTGGCGTATTCAGCCACCAAAGTAAAAAAGTTCTCGAGTTGGGATCAATCTTTCGTCCCCTATTTTTTTGGTCATTTGGTCATTGTTTATGGTGAACCGCTCCTGGTAGACCGATCGCTAACCATCGAGCAAGGCACGAGTCTAGTGAAAGCGATACTGGACAAAACCAACGCCGAAGCACAAGAACGAGTTGCTGCTCTTCAACAACGCGCTTTTAATTAACTACTACAAGGACCCAGATTAAAAGCGCTCTCCACGCTTTGCAATGGTCGCTGTCAAACAAGCCGCGGAGAATATCAACCCTATGATCAAAACCGTAGGTGTGTAGTGGTCGACGCCAGTAAAGCGGTTAATAACGAAAGTATCGGCTATCACACCATCTAAAAAAAGCCAGTCGACCACCGTAACGACCAAGGGAATGACCAACGCCATCATCAATGGGCTCTTTTTTGCTATTTGCGAGCAAAACAAGCAC
The DNA here is from genome assembly GCA_022447525.1 of Gammaproteobacteria bacterium. Taxonomy (GTDB): domain Bacteria; phylum Pseudomonadota; class Gammaproteobacteria; order Arenicellales; family Arenicellaceae; genus Arenicella. The sequence continues at coordinate 15,161 of JAKVBA010000009.1, read as the reverse complement.
CAAGAAATTATCGGCAGCATTGACCACAGCAAAGTTTTACCAAGTTCGCCCAACGAGTATGAAAAATAGGCCCCCAAGTAAGAACTGCTTTGAGTACCAAGAAAGACAACGGCCACAATTGACTGCAACACCACCACTACAATTGGCACAACAGCCAGGGCAACCACTAGTTTTGCTAAAATCGTTTCCGTATCTGAGATCGGCAGTGATCGCCAAAACAAGACGCTTTGATCTTGTCTCTCGTCATACAAACTCGCCAGTGCATAAAATATCGCTACGACATACATCACAAAGGCAATAAAGTCAGACGTTTCTTTAAGCACTTTACCCACGGCGGTACTTAAAAGAGACTCGACGCTAGCATCTAGATTTAGCCGACTTGCTAAGTCAAAGTCGAAAGATAAATTGCCAAAGACAAAGCTTAGTTTTACTAAAAATGCGATCCCCAATAAAACCAGTGGTACCCGCCATAGACTATTATGCTCGGCAACTTCTCGCTTTATTAATGCGATAAACGTATTCATTTTAACCCCTTAAGAATTTGTTGCGACAAACAAGTCTTCGAGCGAGGGTGATACCACTTCACCATACTCAGCAAGCAATGCCTTGTCGACATTTTCAAAAATCAGCTCCGTATGATTCGGTAATTGGCGCTGATATACCGGCTTAATCGACGGGTCGGCGAACACCACATTGGTAGTGCTCAACAACTTGAGATACTTGGTTTTTAAGTCACTTTTATTGATATCTAAGGTAATTCGACCGTCTTTGATAAATAAAACTCGAGTCAAAATACTTTCAATCTCATCGATTTGATGTGTGGTTATGAGGATGCTTCGCTGTTGATTGAAATAGTCTTCAATTAAACGATCTTGGAAGTCTCTACGAACTAACACATCCAGCCCGAGTGTTGGCTCATCAAGCACTAAAAAGTCTGTATTAATAGCCAATATCACCGACAAATGTAGACGGGTCTTCATCCCTTTTGAGAGCGCCTCTATCTTTGCACTTAACGGTATTGGGGTGTCATTTAATAGCTGCTTTGCGCGTGCGATATCAAACTTAGTATGAGTATCAGCAACAAACCGTAATAGTTCTTCAACGCGCATCCAGCCCGGTAGCGATGCAACGTCCGCTATATAACTCATTTTGGACAGTAACTTTTTGCGATCGCTCATTGGATTTTGACCGAACACCGATAAACGCCCACTGAACTTCATTAAACCCATCATCGCCTTCAGCAAAGTTGATTTGCCGGCCCCATTTGGGCCAATCAAACCAACGATCTCGCCTGCACCAATCTCGAGACTAACGTTATCCAACGCAATGGTGGATCCAAAACATTTGCTGACGTTATCCACCGCAACAAAGTTTGTTCCGGTTATGAGTGATCCTTGCATAAATTACCCTCAGTTATCATTCGTTTCCCATCCAAGCCAATACTTGACTTCAAAGCTTCACACACTATTCGCTTGGTAGATATTCATTAAAATAAGCTTGCACACATGTTTTTACGTGACGAAACCGATCACCGCCTAAGTGCACCCCACCGTACCACCTCGTCACAATAACAACGGTGTTCAGCAATTGCTTTTCTGCTAGCATGCGCAAAATAATTGCGCCTGCACCTGATTCACCGTCATCGTTTTTAATTTGAGTACCGTCATCTAGTAATAATGCCCAAGTGTTGTGCGTGGCTTTGCCAAACTTCTTTTTCTTGCACAAGGTCTTAATCACTTTTTGCGCTTCATTTTTAGACTGAGCCTTCATACCACTGACTGCGTATTTAGACCCACGATCCGTCAGCACATGCTCTATTTGGTTCATCATACCGACAAAATAGTGGTGTCTTGCGCCGACGCCCATTCGCACCAAGCGCCGTCATAAAGTCGATGGTGCGAAAAACCCGCTTCAACCAACGCCAAGGTAATTATCGCTGCGGTGACACCAGAACCACACGAGGTCACAATTTGTTTCTCATCTGAATTTGGATTCAGTCCAAACTCAGCAAATAGGGTTATTAACTCCGCTTTTGATTTGAGCCTGCCATCAGCCATTAAGGTCTCAAATGGTAATGAATAAGAACCCGGCATATGCCCAGACCTTAACTCTGGCCTAGGCTCAGGGGCCGTACCATCAAAGCGCCCACGTGACCGCGCATCGAGCACCAAATAGTCTTGTGACTCAATGTTGTTAATTAAGACGTGTCTTGATGCCAAAAAGGTTTCATTGCGGCGAACTAAAATTTCACAATCTTCAGATGGGTGAGCCTCAAGCGTGGTTACTGGTTCGCCATTCTCTATCGCTCCATTGGTACTTAGCCAGGCCGGTAAGCCGCCATCGAGCACCTTTACTCGATCAAATCCATACACTTTGAAAGTCCACCAAACTCGAGCGGCCGAAAACAGACCCGAAGTGTCATAAACTACTATCTGCGATTCAGGTGAAACACCAAGTTGATAGCAAACTTGATTCATCACTTTCTGCGTGGGCAACATATGTGGTAGATCCTGACTCAAATCAGCGATTTTGTCTATGTCCCAAAATATGGCCCCAGGTATGCGCTTTTGTAGAAATTCGGCATGGGTGTCTCTGTTCGCCGACGGCAGATACCAAGAGGCGTCAAGGATATGCAAATCGCTAGTTTCTAGCGAGGCTTGTAAATCTTCAGCCGAGATTAGGTTAGATGAATCCATAGTTCCCCTCTATTTATGAGCTTTTAGACCATATCAAACACTGATTATTGGCTGGCATACGTACATCTTCTGACAACGAAAGGCCTTCATTTGTAGCCAACTCGTTTACCCATTCAAAGTCTTTGATTGAGCTACCTTCGCCCCGCTCACGAAGCCGCTGATCGAAAGATGCATTACTATCGCTAGTAAATCTGCCGCTGTAATTAAACGGCCCATATACCACCAGGGTACCGTTACGATTAAGTACATCAGACAAGCCGTTAAAGAAGGCCTCGACATCACTTGCACTCATGATATGGAACGTGTTTGCCGAGTACACGAGATCGAACTTAGTGGACTTCTCAAGCCATGGGTTTTGGTTCACATCCAATACAAGCGGCTTTTTGACATTATCTACCTTAGCCACAGATAACTGAGCATTAATGCCCTCAATATAGGTCGTTTGGTCACTGGTTTGCCAATAAAGGTGAGGATTTGCCGCAGCAAAATAGACCGCATGCTGAGCGGTTCCAGAGCCAATTTCAAGTACACTGTCTGTGTGATTTAAATAGGGCTGTAAGACCGCCAAAATAGGATCTTTATTGCGCTCACACGCTTCAGAATAAGGAATGTGCATAAGGAAGAATAGTGATATTAGATTTTTTAGTACACTGAAAATGGGGGCTTTTAGCGCGATAAGCCCATCATAACAAAGGAAAAACCGTCAAACAGCTGGAAATTTCATTCGTTTGGGTGAAGTCTAAGTTGTAGCGTATTCGTAGAATGCTCAACATCGAAATTGAATTCGACTCGGTCTGACCAAACTCCCGAGTCACCAACTAAAATCAATAGTCAGGGGCAGCTATGAAAATTTTTAACAACCCAGAAGAGAACACGATGATTTGCGAACTACCAAACGGAGTGACGGTAGAGATCATGCAAGTCAGCCTTTGCGGCAGTAACTTTAGTGCCGACCAAGATCTTAAAGAACTCGTTAATGTTGTTAAGAGTCTGCCAAGCTCTATATTGCAGGGTTCGCAAGCGAGTATTTACTAGGGCGCATTTGATCAAAGGTTTGTGACTGATCAAATCAGTTGTCTACCGATCGTGCAGTGAGGTCTTTCACAGTACAATCATCAATTACGCAATGATAATATGGAGCCGTACAACACAACACGGCTCCACAAATGCATAATAAAAACATCAATAGGTCAAGCAAATTCGCCAACTTAGGCTTAGTGCTGATTCTTGCCCTTACCACCCAATTGAAAGCCAACGAGCTTGCCGAGGCGACCTTTCAGTCCATCTTGGACGAACATTGGTCCAAAACACTTGCCGAAAACCCCACCCTTGCTACCAGCTTAGGTGTGCGCGACTACGATTCATTCTTATCGGATCCTTCTTTAGAAGCCTATGATCTATCAGTCGCCACCAACGCTGAACTGTTGAAACGACTAAACCAAATCTCACCCGCAAGTCTATCCAGTTCGAGTCAGCTAAATCACTCGCTTTTAAAGTTAGATTTAGAAAACGAAATTGAGGCCGCTAAACACGGGGGGCGGTATATGATCATGACCAACCGCGGCGGCCCTCATCTGAGCCTCACTTCGATGGTTGGCAGACTGCCATTTTTTACGATCGCTGATTACCAGAGCTACGCAACGAGATTAGAGGCAATTCCAAGCTATCTTGAGAGTGCTACGGCAAGGCTGCAAAGTGGTCTTGATGCCGGTTGGGTACAACCATGTGAACCAATGAGGGGCTATGAAAAATCCATAGAAACCCACATTGTAGAGGATGCCCAGAGTAGTGTTTTTATGCAGCCGTTTGCGCACAAGCCTGCCGTGGTAAAACAACAGGATTTTGATCGAATAAAGACCCTTGCCAGCGCCACGGTCATAGAAAATGTTATTCCAGCGTTGGTGAAGTTTCGCGAGTTTTACGTTAATAACTACGCGCCAAACTGTAATACCAAAGTTGGCACTAATACATTACCAGGTGGCGAGGATTATTATCAGCACCGAGTAAAGTTTTTCACCACCACTAATTTAACCGCTGAACAGGTACATAATATTGGCTTAAGTGAAGTTGCCAGAATTCGTGACGAAATGGACGAGGTCATAAAAGATGCAAACTTCGAAGGCGATTTTAAAGCGTGGTTAGAGTATTTAAAAACCAACCCAGAGTTTTATCCAAAAACAGCTGAAGAGCGCATGCAGGTTGCCGCAACCATTTCTAAAAAAATGGATGGCGAATTACCAAAGCTGTTTGGCAAGTTACCGCGTATGCCCTATGGATTAAAAGAGATTCCACTCGACATCGCGGAGAAAACTACCACGGCATATTACCAACGCCCTGCTGGGGACGGTTCTCGAGCTGGTTTTTACTTTGTCAACACCACACTGTTAGACACCCGCCCGCTTTATCAATTAGAAGCGCTGTCATTACATGAAGCGGTCCCTGGTCATCATTTACAGATAGCGCTCGCTCAAGAATTAGATTTACCTAACTTCAGAAAATACGGCGGTCAAACTGTCTTTGTTGAAGGGTGGGCGCTTTACAGTGAACGGCTGGGGCTCGAAGTCGGTTTTTATCAAACTCCGTATACTAATTTCGGTCGACTGTCCTACGAGATGTGGAGAGCTTGTCGGTTGGTAGTTGATACGGGCTTACACAGTAAAGGTTGGAGTAGACAACAGGCCATTGATTACATGGCGGAGAACTCCGGTTTATCCATGAATAACGTGGTTTCGGAAGTAGATCGTTATATCACATGGCCAGGACAAGCCCTGGCTTACAAAATCGGCGAACTAAAAATTCGTGAACTACGTGCCAAGGCTGAAGCAGAGCTTGGTGAGTCTTTCGATATCCGTGAGTTTCATGACAAAGTCTTGGAAAACGGCGCATTACCCCTCTCTGTCTTAGAGCGAATCGTTAATAGCTGGATCGTCGAGAAATCCTAGAATGCATCGTTGCCCAAACTGCCATCAACATGGTTTGAGCTCGATAGGAGTCATCTTCATGGTACATGACGAGAGGGTTGTGTGTCGGCAATGCGGTACCGCCTTTGTGTTACCAAAAAGTAAAAAGAACGCAATTGTAGGGTTTGAATACACACTCTTGTTGCTGTCCGTGGCTTTTTCAATTTACCTTCAGTCACTATGGCCAACGGGTGGTCTGTTACTTGTGTTTGCTGTCGTGCGAGCGATTATTGTGCCAAAGCTTGCCACACCGCAGAAAAAAGTGATTAATCGATTGAGTAAATATCGACGGTAGTCATGACTAAGATATTCAGCCTTTTTGGATTTAAATAGAACTAAAGAGCAATAAAAAAGCCAAGCTAGGTAAACCAGCTTGGCTTTTATGGTCTGTTGGATAGCCGCTATTAACGCTTCATGGATCCAAAGAATTCCGAATTTGCCTTCGTTGCTTTGAGCTTATCAAGTAAAAATTCAATCGCTTCCACTTCATTCATTGGGTGCAACAATTTACGCAAAATCCAGATTTTCTGAAGCTCTTCTGGGTCAATCAGCAATTCCTCGCGACGAGTTGATGACTTGTTTACGATGATTGCCGGGTACACACGCTTCTCGGCGATCTTGCGCTCAAGATGCACTTCCATATTACCCGTGCCCTTAAACTCTTCGTAAATTACCTCATCCATTTTAGAGCCAGTCTCAATCAACGCGGTTGCAAGAATAGTAAGACTACCGCCCTCTTCAATATTACGCGCTGCGCCAAAGAAACGCTTTGGTCGCTGCAGAGCATTAGCATCAACACCACCGGTTAACACCTTACCCGAAGCCGGAGCAACCGTATTGTAGGCCCGAGCCAAACGGGTAATGGAATCAAGTAAAATGACCACATCTTTTTTGTGCTCAACCAGCCGCTTTGCTTTCTCGATAACCATCTCAGCTACTTGAACGTGACGTGCTGCGGGTTCATCAAAGGTCGAAGATATTACTTCACCGCGCACAGAGCGCTGCATTTCCGTCACCTCTTCTGGTCGCTCATCGATAAGCAGGACCATCAACTCAACGTCGGGGTTATTGGTGGTGATGGCTTGAGCAATTTGTTGCAACATAACCGTTTTACCACTTTTTGGCGATGACACTATGAGCCCGCGCTGCCCTTTACCTAATGGCGCTATCAAATCAATAACGCGCCCCGTCAAGTCTTCAGACGTACCATTTTCTTGCTCTAGCTTTAAACGGCGATTTGGGTGCAGAGGCGTTAAATTCTCAAACAAAATTTTGTTGCGCGCTTCCTCTGGGGAAGAGCCATTAATCGTCGAAACCTTAAGAAGTGCAAAATAACGCTCAGAATCTTTTGGCGGACGAATTAGCCCAGCAACGGTGTCACCCGTACGTAGATTGAAACGACGAATCTGGCTTGGGCTTACGTAAATATCGTCTGGACCAGCCAAGTAAGAACTGTCTGACGAACGCAAAAAGCCAAAACCGTCTTGTAATATTTCGACAACACCTTCACCCTCAATGTCTTCGCCTTTCTTGGCCATCGATTTTAAAATAGTGAAGATTTGATCTTGCTTGCGCATACGGCCCAAGCCATCAATTTCCATGGAACGCCCAATCTCAGTTAATTCGGTTGGGGTTTTCTTTTTCAGATCAGTTAAAGATGTAGACATGATTTTGTGGAATGTTTAAGACCTTACCTATTTGCTTTTGCAGTCTTAGGTTTTGTAGTTATTGATTTTTAGCCGCTCAGTTGGTTTCTATTACGAACCAGGTCAAGCAACCTTCGCCTATCGGTACCAACGAGCAGAGAAGTTTTCCGCATTACCTATTCTTGTTCCAACACTGTCACAGTTTGGGCAGAGATCTGCTTACAAGGCAAATGCGATTTTGATCTTAGCGGATACCTCAACCCTAAATAAGAACTCCATTAATACCCCTTGGGAATTTTTAGCATGAAGTGCCCATGGCGAGTGTCACTTAAACCATGACGCTTCCCTAGACCGTGATACTTTCTTGGACTGTGATACTTAAGAGGCTTAAGAAGCTTAAGAGGCAATATCCGTGAGAAAAACGATTCGACGACTGCGAATCTGGTGTTACATTAACATGGCTAAATAAAGGTGTCTAGCCTTACGTAGATTAGCCGGTAAGAATTTAGGCTCATTAAAAAACCCCGCTAAAAATAGGCGGGGTCTTTGCAGTGTTTCTGGTGTCGCAATCGATAGTTCAGCAACACCACAGCGACACCTATAGATTCTCGTCGATAAAAGCCATCAACTGTGACTTGGACATCGCACCCACTTTTTGCGCTGCCACGTTACCGTCTTTGAACAACATAAGAGTCGGAATGCCTCGAACACTGTATTTGGGTGGGGTGTTTGGGTTTTGATCAATATCCAACTTAGCAATGGTCAGTTTGTCACCATATTCAGCGGCTACTTCATCTAAAATTGGCGCCAACATTTTGCATGGGCCGCACCACTCAGCCCAATAATCGACTAGTACAGCCTTATCTGCACCGAGCACATCGGTTTCAAAGCTTGCATCGGTGATTTCTACGGTGTTTTGAGACATAGTATTCGCCTATTAAGTTCTAAATTAGGGTATAGTGTGCGGATTATTTTGCATATTGCAAGTATAAAAATTAGCATACAGCTCGCGGCCATCTCTAGAACTCTCAAGTGATAGGCAAATGTCTGGTTTTATGCATTTTCTATGTCGTCAGAGAACCACTCTATCGGAAAATAGTTTGTACCCAAACAAGACACATAAACCGCAATGCTCGATAAGAGTAAATTAATTTAGCAGCGCCTGCCAGACTCGACCAAAAATGTTGCAGGTACGCCAACAAAAATCATTGGCCCTATTTTCATGACTGAAACACATTTAAGCGAAACCAAGTTTGCCGACTTGGAAATACACGAAACTGTTCAGAAAGGTATCACTGAAAGTGGTTTCGAGTTTTGCACCCCAATCCAAGCAATGGCTCTACCCGTCGCCTTGCAAGGAAAAGACATCAGCGGCCAAGCTCAAACCGGTACTGGCAAAACAGCCGCGTTTATGATTGCGACACTGCATCATCTGCTAAATAAGGAAAAGAAACAGAGCGACAAAAAGAACCCGATACGCGCCTTGATAGTCGCACCCACTCGTGAACTGGCAATACAGATTCACGAGGACGCCAAACCGTTGATAAAATACTCTGATCTAAAAATGGGTTTAGCCTATGGTGGCACCGACTACGATAAACAACGGGAAACAATCGAAAAAGGCGTTGATATTTTAATTGGCACCCCAGGTAGAATTATTGATTACTTTAAACAAGGCGTATTCGCGTTAGATGCGCTTGAAGTTATCGTTTTAGACGAAGCCGATAGGATGTTCGATTTAGGCTTCATCTCAGATATTCGGTATCTATTTCGCGCTATGCCTAAGCCCGAAGATCGCTTGAATTTGCTTTTCTCAGCAACGTTATCGCATCGCGTTGCCGAACTCGCATACGAACATATGAGCGAGCCTGAAGTGGTGAAAATCGAAGCCGAGGTCACGGCCGATAGAGTTGAGGAAATCGCCTACATGCCATCCAATGAGGAAAAGATTCCTCTGCTAATGGGCATTCTCCAAAAAGCTAATGAGCAGCGTTGCGTAGTGTTTATCAACACTAAACATATGGCCGAAAAGATTGAAGCTTGGCTGCAAGAAAACGGCTTCAAATGCGCACTTCTCTCTGGTGATGTGCCACAAAAAAAGCGCGAAAAGTTATTACAGAAATTCAAAGACGGCGACGTTAATGTCTTGATTGCGACTGATGTGGCTGCACGCGGCCTACATATTCCGAACGTCAACTTTGTGGTGAATTTTGACCTACCAACTGACGCGGAGGACTACGTTCATAGAATCGGTAGAACCGGGCGCGCAGGAGCAAGCGGCACTGCAATTAGTTTGATTTGTGAAACCTACGCCATGAATATCATGGACATCGAGGAGTACATTGAGCACAGCATTCCGGTTGAACGCGACATTAACGATTTGGTGTTTAAAGATCCAGTCAAACCAGATCTAAGTAAACTTCGCTCGAATCGCAAAAAAGACAGCAAAGACAAAAAGGGACACAGCAAGAGTAAATCGAAAGGCCCTGAAAACAAACAGCCAAAAGAACGCGAACGTCGTGAGCAAGGCAACCCAAATCGTATGCCTCGTCAGGATCGACGCAAAAAGAACACACCACAAAAAACACCCGAACAACGAGAAGCCGAAAAATTGGCGGCACTTGAAAAACGCAAGAGCCAACCGGCGCCGAAGCGACGCATACCGCTTCGTGGTCGTCGTGATATCGAGGTACCCGCGGTCGGTTAACATCAAGTTGTAGTATGAGCAAGGCGGCTAAAGAAAATGTAAATGCCCAAACCGCACTGCTGCTGGGTGGTGGCGGCGCACGCGCAGCTTACCAAGTTGGCGTGCTACAAGCCTTGGCCGAAATCGTACCGAAAGGGGCGTCAAACCCATTTCCTATTGTGTGTGGAACTTCAGCAGGCTCCATCAATACTGTGGCACTGGCATCAAATGCCACAAACTTTCATCAAGGCGTTGAGCGCATCACTCAGGTTTGGAAAAACTTCAAACTTGATCATGTTTTTTACGCTGATGGTAAAAACTTGGCCAAACGCATATCAAAATGGCTTTGGTGTAATGTTGGCCCAGGCAATTGGCGCAAGGGCCCTAGTTCAATTCTAGATAATACTCCGCTTCGTGCGTTGCTTACTCAATACGTCGACTTTGATAGGGTTGATGCTGCTATCAGGAACGGCGATTTAAGCGCCTACAGTGTTACCGCGTGCAGCTACACGTCGGGTGAATCAAAGGTTTTTTACGACGGTGCAGACCACATTGAGAGCTGGGATCGAAATCGGCGAGAAGGCATTCGTAGCAAATTATCCATCGACCATTTAATGGCTTCATCAGCAATACCCGTAATCTTTCCGTCAGTGAGAATAGGCGATGAACATTTTGGCGATGGGTCGATGCGACAAAGTGCACCAATCAGCCCGGCCATTCACTTAGGTGCCAAGCGCATACTCATAATTGGTTTACGGATCACTCTAGGCGATGAACAAGCGAGAAGGCCACTTACACGCCCGAGCTTGAGTCAAATATTTGGCTATGTTTTAGACACACTGTTTTTGAACAGCTTACAGTCGGATATTGAGCGCATGGACCGCACCAACAAAGTATTAGAAGATCACCCTGATGACGCACCCGAAAATCTCAAAAAAATAGATTATTTAGTGATCACACCGTCACAAGACATCGCTGATATTGCACAAGCGCATTATGATAGATTGCCCCGTAGTTTTCGTATCGCTCTTAAGTTCCTTGGTATGGGAAAATCCAATAGTCGGCGCTTAGTAAGTTATTTAATGTTCGACGGTCACTTCTGCAGTAAGTTAATCGAGCTTGGCTACCATGATGCCATGGATCAGCGGCAGCAACTTGCCGACTTCTTATCGTTTTCGTAGCCGGTCTTAGACTACAAAGGGTAATTCCCTTAGGTTAACTCGGTAAACAGCGACAATAGCTCTGGCTTGTCTCGCCAATTTTTAAGAAACCGCTTTTTATCCTTTGCGTGCGCCTTACGCCAGGTCAATGACCACCAAGGGTGTTTTCTAGCGGCGTCCAGATCGATAAAAAATAACGCTCCCTCGACCCACAAAAGATTTGTTGCTTTCATGTCTCCATGTGAAATACGTGCTTGCTTGAGCACCTTGAATGCCGCCAGGACCGCGCTTCTGACAGAGGCTTGCTCGGCCTTATTCATGGCCGGCAACTTACTCAACAACTCATCTCCAATCAGCAATCGGTTGGCAAAGTAAGCGTCTTTACACAGCCCATAAAATCGGTCCTCATACATCATCAAAGGCTCTGATACATTCAATCCAACGCGCCTGAACTCAAAACTCATGTTCCAACATAAACTGGCCCGAGACTGCCTCAGAGCCCGCTTAATCGTATGCCACCGGTTGCGAGCGTTATACCGTTTTAAAACAAATGACGCACCATTTTTTGAATTCTCCAACTTGACTACAGAGGTGGTTCTGTCGTCTTTAAGGACCTGACTAGGAAGTGCCTCACTGAAAAATCGGTTCAGAGACTCCACCGTTAAGGGAACATTGGCAAGAAAGGTGGGCGCTTTGCGCGCAAAGCAGCGAGCGTCACGCACCACATCGACGGCTTTACTATTCCAGTCGCTCATGCGTGATAAAAAGCCTATTTACCAATTTGATTGCGCATGAATACTTGCTGCTTAGGTTTTATAGCGTCGTCCGGTAACGAATCTTGTAAACGCTCTTGCGCCTTTTGTCGTTGCAAACTTTCAAGTGCACGAGCTTTACGCTTCTCCGATTCGTAGAGCTTGTTACCACGACTGACCACTTTACGCCAAAAAGACATTTCTGTACGCAAGATTTCACGCAGAGGCTTACCGCGATATAAGGTCATAAAGCGGAATAGGTCGCGTTGCGTCAAACCAATATCTTTACTTGAATAATATAGCCCGGCGATGTCTTTGACCGCCCATCGCTCAGGCGTCTTACGTCGCATTTGAATACGATGTAGATCAATCAAGTACAGCTTACTTTCCGGTGAAACATAATCTTGTTCAAAGTGCGCATCAAGCAAAAAGTGACAAAGATAAAAGTCACGGTGATTCGCGCCGTTTTCGTGAATGACTCTGGCGGTCTCCACCACTTTGTTTAAGATCCACCGTTTTAAACGTATCTCTTTTAGACTTCTTGGCGGCGTTTCAGCCCATTCTCCGCAAAAGTCCTCAAGACTGGTTTCCGTCGGCAAAGCCTCGGTCACGATGAAAGAATGTTTAGTCGCCGGATTACGCCCTCGAATTCCATAGGCTGACACAGTCATAGTATCTATCTCTAGATCTCGTAAACGGTGGACACCATGCCACTCATTCAGCGCCCCAACCACCGGCGCGCGTAAATAGATAATGTTTTTGAAGATCTCGGCCCATCCAACACCTGTGTGCATTTTCAGGAAATAATCTTTTTCACCACGGGTAAATCGTAACGTTCTGCGCCCTAGCGCTTCGCGGTAAACCTTACCCTCGATATTCATCATTTGATAGAACGAATCTTCGCCGCGTAATGCCTGCCTTAACTCGTTAGTGATGTAGAGTTGCTCGTCACTGGTTTTCATATCAGCGCGGCTTAAATAGAGGCTTCGTTGCGCGCAAGTCTGTTCAATGAAATCCACTGCCCGTTGCGGCATTACATACAAGCTTGGGTTCTGACCATACTTTAGACCGTTTTGGCGCCAAACTTCCTTCTGCTCAGAAAGCAACATCTCATGCAACTTTTCATTTAACTCTTCTTGCGAAAAACGTTTACGCAGAACATGCCCTGCTTCCGCCATTTTTATGTGAGGCGCGTAACCGCATACTGGAGTAGCCAAGACTGGAAGACCCGACACTATCGCTTCCAACAACACGCCTCCTGTGGTTTCTGCATAGGCAGGGTGAAGCAGCATGTCACCCGCTTTCATCAGTGCCGGTACGTCTTTACGTCCACCCAAAAAATGAATTTGGTCAGCGACCCCATGCTTTTTGGCAATACGCTGAAAATTGTCGATCTTATCTTGACCAACGACAAACAACTTAGTTTTCTCCAGCAACTCTGGTGGCAAGGCGGCCAATGCCACTATTGCGCGATCCAGACCTTTAGTTGGAAACCCGATCCAATCAATAACACCAGGTTTTGATCTTCTTTAATACCCAAAGACGTTCGTAACGACGCGCGGGTCGGTAGCTTATCGAGATTAGCCCAGCGAGCTTTTTCCAAAGTAGGTGGCAAACACAAGAACCTAGAATCTTGAGTTAAATAGTACTGCTGGTAAATAAGTCGTTCTCGATCAGAAAGCGACAGAATATTAGTTTTCGATGAGGCGTCGAATACCCCTCTTTCAAAATTAGAGAAGTACAGAAAACGGGGAGTAAAACGATAGAACCAAGAATGACGCAGAAAAGAACGGCCGACATAGCAATAGTCACCACAGTAGTAGATGTCCATGCCGGGTATTTTGTTAAAACCCACAACCACATCAAAAGACATGGTCTCTAGCTGCTTTCTTAATTTACGATGAAAAGAGTGCGCACGAGTATGATTAGTCAAGCCAAAATGCTTGATGATAATGACCTCGACCCCATCAGGAACGTCACCTTCCCAGCTGCCGGTGTAGACCGTGGCCTTGTGACCACGCTGGATACACTCGTTGGCAATCCTAAGCATATCCAAGGACAAGCCACTATAAGGGAAATGTTTATAAAGACAAAAGGCGAAATGCATAATCGTAAAACGGCAATGAATTACCGCAATTATACGCGCAAATTAGCTCAAATCCGCCTTAATTATTACAGTTTGCTGTAAAAGTACATAGGGTCACGTCTTGAATCTTGAATTCTTGATCACTCTACTAATCATCGAATCGCTGAGATCAAACTCAACACCAATCTGCTTCATTGTGTAAGCGCCACTCTTATAAGCTTGAATAATCGCCTCATTTCGAACTTCATATAGTTGCCTATAGTAACTAATTGGCTTTGCGGGCCCTCGTCTTTGCGCTCTGGGTATTTCACTGAGATCCATCGACGTATCAATGGCTTTTAAACCACGTTCAATAAATTCGGAGCTGCCTAAAAAGGCTTGATTGATCACTCTAGACCATGGGGATTGTTTATCAATACCAGCGCAGACAAACTCTTTGTAGCGCTCGATAGCTTTCTCTGTATCCGAACCAAAATGAGAGAGAACCCAATCGGTGTTTAAATAAATAGGCTTTTGAGCTTCGTTAACGCTCGCTCGATAACTGCTCCATGGCCATTGCTTTGCTTGATCCACCATTTTCGCTCTAACAGGATTGAGAACCACATACCGAGAAAGCTCCAAAAGATAGGCCTCTTTTTCAACCAATATTGCCTTATATCGACCCTGAAAAACATGACCAACTCTGTTGTGTCTTTTATTGAACATTTGAGCATAAACGCCATTGAGCTGGCGCATTCCCTGCGATAAGTTTCCATCGGGTGCTTCAACCACCAAATGATAATGATTGCTCATCAAACAATAGCAATGACATTCCCAATTATATCTATCGCATACCTCAGCAAACAGATCTAAAAATTTGAGCCGATCGCGATCATCTTCATAGATATCTTCCCTCCGGTCTCCTCGTGACGTCACATGATAAACCGCACCAGCGTACTCCAAACGTAATGCTCTCGCCATTTAACCCTCCTTGGTTAATATTTAAGTTCTATAAATATCCTTACATAAACCGCGTCTAAAATCGAGCCGATTCAAGGTTCAAGACCTGACCCCATCTTTGTACAATAGGTGCACATGATTGGTCATAAACACCCATGCATGGATGTCTACTTTAAACTTCTCAGCGTATTCTTTTAACCAAGCTGCATACGCATAAAAGTCTTGCTCACTCGCAA
>JAKVBA010000089.1 GCA_022447525.1 Gammaproteobacteria bacterium | reverse complement strand
TCATTACCCCAGTATTGATATAAGCGGTAGAGTATTGAAGCTCAGGGTTCCAATCTGGTAGGAATCTTGGTGATGATTTAGCCCCATTAATATCAAGCTCATCAGTATCACAATAAACTAAGTCGCTTTCTTTCAAAGCTTCACATAGATGGCTAATGGCAGATTTCTCTAATGAGTCACCACCGATTATCAATAACGTAGGGAGTTGATCATCCAGTTGTGAAATGTGCTCTTCTAATGTTCTTTTATTTTTGCCACCCGTTATAAAGCAAGTTTTAACACCGAGTGTCTTAAGTTTTTCTTCAGTTTGGCCTTGGATGTCGGTGCCAAATATTACTGCTTGCCATCCATCAATCTTGCCTACTGATTTTGAAAAAGCAGACTCATTTACTTCAAGCCAATAATTGTATAACGCCTGCGTTTGCTTAGGCGTTGGAGCATCGAAAAATAGTCCAGACTTTCTTACCGACCTTACATACAAGCCGGTTAAACGTTCGTTTTGTTTGAGCTTGTTTTTTAAGTTTTTAGGAATAAGTTGAAGGGCGGCACGCACTGACCGCATAGCAATTTTTTTCATGTAGACTATTTAGGGCCTTAAAAATAAAGAAAGCCGCTTTATATTAAAGCGGCTTTCTAGTTTAACACTTGTAAGCTTGTATGGGTATTAGCTAGCGGTACCTAAGCGTTCTCCTTGATAACTTCCGTCAAGAACCGCTTTCCACCAGCCCTCGTTTGCTAAATACCACTCAACAGTTTTGCGAATACCGCTTTCGAACGTTTCTTGTGGCTTCCAGCCAAGTTCACGTTCAATTTTGCTTGCATCAATAGCGTAGCGCATATCGTGCCCAGGGCGGTCTTGAACGTAAGTAATTTGTTCAGCGTATTTGCTATCTTTTGGCTTAACTTCATCCAGAATTGAACAGATAGTTTGCACTACTTCA
Organism: Gammaproteobacteria bacterium; assembly: GCA_022447525.1. Lineage (GTDB taxonomy): Bacteria > Pseudomonadota > Gammaproteobacteria > Arenicellales > Arenicellaceae > Arenicella. The sequence continues at coordinate 8,066 of JAKVBA010000089.1, read as the reverse complement.
ATGTTCTGCTTTTCGTTATGGCCACCAATGTTATAGGTTTCACCGATTTCGCCGTTAAGCGCAACTACTACCAATGCCCGTGCATGGTCTTCAACATACAACCAGTCACGAATTTGATTCCCCTTGCCATATACAGGCAGCGGCTTTCCAGCTAGGGCATTTAGAATAACCAACGGAATAAGCTTTTCCGGGAAGTGATACGGGCCGTAATTATTTGAGCAGTTAGTTACAAGGGTTGGCAACTTATAGGTGCGAAGCCACGAACGCACTAGCTGATCTGAGCTTGCTTTACTTGCTGAGTATGGCGAGCTAGGTGCATACGGCGTAGTTTCGGTAAAGAGTGGAAGCTCTGTGCCTGGCTCAACTTCATCTGGGTGAGGAAGGTCGCCGTATACCTCATCAGTTGAAATATGATGGAATTTAAACCCTGCTTTTTTATCGCCTTCAAGTGCTGACCAATATGCTCTTGATTGTTCAAGCAAAGTGCATGTGCCCACAACGTTAGTTTGAATAAACTCGCCAGGCCCGTCAATAGAGCGATCTACATGAGATTCTGCTGCTAAATGCATAATGATATCTGGCTGATGCATATTGAACACACGCTTCACTTCTTCAGCATCACAAATATCGACGTGTTCAAAGCTGTAGCGGTCGCTGTCTGAAACTGACACCAAAGATTCTAAATTACCCGCGTAAGTTAGCTTATCTAAATTAACCACAGTATGGTCAGTGTCGTTTATAAGATGGCGAACAACTGCAGAGCCAATGAATCCCGCGCCACCTGTTACTAAAATCGTTTTACTCATGTTTTATTTACCAAACTTGAATTGAGTGTTGCTGCTTATTGAGCCGCTTTAAGCTCGTCCATCATGGACGACAGCTGTTTGCGCCAATGGGTTGGGTTGCATGTTGCAAACGCTTCACGTGCGCTTTGTTTATCTAACACGCTGTAATGAGGGCGTTTAGCTGGCGTAGGATACTGGCTACTTGGAATAGGCAATACAGGAATTGCACTTTCTAATAACCCTTTTTCAAGCCCTAGCTCTTGAATAGCTAAAGCAAAGTCGTACCAACTTGCTACGCCTTCGTCAGTCCAGTGATACACACCTACTGTTTTGTTTTTAGCTGCACTAACACAAGCATCAGCCAACCCTTTCGCCCAGGTAGGCGTGCCAATTTGGTCGTCTATCACCGTAAGCTGTGGCTTATCTGCCATTAGCTTAAGCATGGTTTTCACAAAGTTATTGCCATGGGCGGAATACACCCATGCAGTGCGGATCAAGCAACTTGCTTCAGGCAATATATCGAGTAACGCCTTTTCCCCATCTGCTTTTGTTTTGCCATAGGCACCCTGCGGTTCTATAGGGTCATTAGGCAGGTACGGCGAGCCCTTGTGCCCATTAAATACGTAGTCGGTAGATACATGTACCAAGAACGCATTAGCCTGCTTACAATACTTCGCAAGATTCTCTACTGCTGTAGCATTAATTGCATGGCACAAGTCTTGTTCTTCTTCTGCTTTATCTACTGCAGTGTAGGCGGCTGCATTGATAATGACGTCAGGCGCTAAGTGAGCCAGCGTTTCTGATACCACATCAAATTTAGTGATGTCTGTATCTTCTGGGCCTAAACAAACTGTATCCTCACCTAAAATGCGTACAAGTTCATAAGACAACTGGCCTGAATTTCCAATAATTACAATCTTCATCGCTATTCCTTCAAGCTCAGTGAATTAAAACGTAGGTGCATCTACAAAGGCTAAACCGGCTTCGTCTTTGCCAGACAACGAAGGCTTGTCACCATTTACTAGAGGCCAGTCGATATTTAATGTAGGGTCGTCGTACTTAACTGATATTTCAGATTCTGGGTGGTAATAGTCCGTACACTTATACACAAACTCAGCAGATTCACTAGTTACATAGAAGCCGTGAGCAAAGCCCGCAGGTACCCACAACTGGCGTTTATTCTCATCTGATAACGTCACCCCAACCCACTTACCATATGTAGGTGAGTTTTTACGCATATCTACCGCTACGTCGTACACTTCGCCACTAACTACACGTACTAATTTGCCTTGGGTTTGCTCCATTTGATAATGGAGGCCACGAAGAATACCTTGGCTAGATTTAGAGTGGTTATCCTGAACAAAATGTACATCTGCACATTCTTTTTTAAACCAGTCGGTACGAAAGGTTTCTAGAAAAAAACCTCGCTCGTCGCCAAATACTTTTGGTTCTATTATTTTAACGTCAGGGATGCTTGTTTGAATTACTTGCATTTACTTTCCGTATAAACTGCCAATAAGAAATAAGAAGAAAGGTGGCAATGCCACCTTATTAAATTTGAAATCGGTTAAACTTTTACTCTATCTTTAAGCACTTTTAAGAGGTAATCACCATAACCGCTTTTCTTAAGCGGTGCAGCTAACTTTTCAAGCTGCTCAGCGTTGATATAGCCCATTCTATAAGCCACCTCTTCTGGGCAACATACTTTTAAGCCCTGACGCTTTTCTATTGCAGCAACGAAATTTGCGGCGTCTAGTAGCGAGTCAAGCGTACCTGTATCCAACCACGCTGAACCTCGGCCCATTAGTTCTACTTTCAGACTGCCATCTTGGAGGTAGAGATTATTCAAGTCTGTAATTTCTAGTTCGCCTCGATGTGAAGGCTTAACCTCTTTAGCAAAATCCGCTACGCGGTTGTCGTAGTAGTAAAGGCCAGTTACCGCATAGTTTGATTTAGGAACGGCTGGTTTTTCTTCAATAGAGAGAGCATTCCAGTCATCATCAAAATCTACCACACCATAGCGCTCAGGATCGTTAACGTGATAACCAAATACAGTAGCACCTTGCTCTTGCTTGAACGCATTCTGCAACGATAGTTTTAAGTCGTGGCCATAGTAGATGTTGTCACCCAAAATAAGTGTGCATGGCGAACTACCGATAAAGCTTTCGCCAATAAGAAATGCTTGAGCTAGGCCATCGGGCGAAGGTTGAGCTGCATATTGAACATTAATACCCAAGTCACTACCGTCGTCTATAAGCTCGATGAAGCGGCGCTGCTCTTCGGGTGTAGTGATAATTAAAATATCCCTAATCCCCGACATCATAAGAGTAGCTAGAGGATAAAATATCATCGGTTTATCATAAACTGGCATCAACTGCTTACTCACAACTTTCGTTAATGGGTGCAATCGAGTACCAGAACCACCAGCCAATATTATCCCTTTCCTTTTCATCTTTTATCCCTGTTTAGTTAGTTCGTATTGTCTCTGCTAAGCCATTGGCCAGCGAAACTGCCATATTCTCATCTATTGCTTCTATCATTACACGAATTAACGGCTCGGTACCAGACTTTCGAAGAACAAGGCGGCCGCTTGAACCTAATGCGCTCTCAACTCGCGCAACTTCATCTTTTACTATATCTAAATCAAGTACTGAATCTAGATCGCTATGACGAACATTGACCATACACTGCGGTAGCTTTGTCATTCCCGCTTTTAAATCCTTCAGGGAATATTCGCTTTTGACTACTACAGCCAAAATTTGAAGCGCTGCAACAATTGCATCACCTGTGAATGCGTAATCTAAATTAAGAATGTGGCCTGACGTTTCGCCACCAATTCGCCAACCAGTTTCTTTCAATTTTTCGACAACATATCTATCGCCGACTTTAGTGCGTTCAAAAGGAATGTCCAAGTCTTGTAGCGCCATTTCTAGGCCGAGATTGCTCATCAGTGTGCCTACAACACCGCCTTGGTAACCCGCTTGCTTAGCTTCACGCGCCATTAAAAATAGGATCTCATCACCATCGACAACTTCACCGTCTGAGTCTACAAACATGATTCGGTCTGCGTCGCCATCAACAGCAACCCCCAAATCGGCCTTATTTGTCGTTACAGCTTTACTTAGAGAGTCTAGAGAAGTAGCGCCACACTCATTGTTTATGTTTATCCCGTTTGGGGTGTTTGCAATTCTGATGACTTTCGCCCCCAACTCCTCAAACACACTGGGGGCAACCTTATACGCCGCCCCATTTGCACTATCAACTACAATAGTTAGCCCTTCCAAACTAAGGTCGCTCGGGAACGTTCCTTTGCAAAACTCTATATACCGACCAGCAGCATCTTCAACTCTTCGCGCTTTACCTAAATGCTCAGAGTCGACACATTCAATACCATTTTCCAGCGCATACTGTAACTTCTCTTCGATAGCTTGCTGCTGTTCACTACCTAATTTAGCTCCGCTGCGGCCGAAGAACTTAATACCGTTATCGTAATATGGATTATGAGATGCACTAATAACTACGCCAGCATCAGCTCTAAACGTAGAAGCTAAATAAGCTACTGCTGGTGTTGGGATAGGCCCTGCTAAAGCAATATTTACTCCTGCCGCCGACAATCCTGCTTCTAACGCAGACTCCAGCATGTACCCACTGGCGCGTGTATCTTTTCCTACTAGTACCTCTTTCGTACCGTCTGCCGCCAATACCACACCAGCAGCCCAGCCAAGCTTCATCACAAAATCAGGTGTCATTGGGAATTCACCTACCTTCCCACGAATTCCGTCAGTGCCAAAATAGTTTTGAGACATTTTTATTTCCTAAAAAACAAAAGGCCATAACTTAAAAAGTCATGGCCCAATATTAAAATGTGAGTGTTATTCTACAGTAACTGACTTTGCAAGATTTCGAGGTTGATCGACATCAGTGCCTTTTATCAATGCTACATAGTATGAGAGAAGTTGCAGAGGAACTGTGTAAACAATAGGCGCAATAATATCTTCACAATGTGGTATATCAATCACGCGCATTGTTTCGTCGCTTTCAAAGTGTGCGTCAGCGTCTGCAAACACGTACATAATACCGCCTCTTGCACGCACTTCTTCCACGTTAGACTTCAATTTTTCGAGCAACTCATCATTTGGGGCAACTACGATGACAGGCATTTCATCGTCTATTAACGCTAATGGGCCATGCTTGAGCTCTCCTGATGCATAGGCTTCAGCGTGAATGTATGAAATCTCTTTAAGTTTAAGCGCGCCTTCCATTGCAATTGGATACTGAGCGCCGCGCCCGAGGAACAAGCTATGGTTTTTGTCTGCAAACTCTTCTGCCAGCGATTCGATAGCGTCGGCAGTGCTGAGAGCCTCCTCGATCTTGCCAGGAAGAGTTTTAATCGCAGTAGTTATTGAAACTGCCTTTTCACTAGACATACCATTAAATTTACCTAGCGCTAATGTAAGCATTAAAAACGCTGTGAGCTGAGTTGTAAACGCTTTGGTCGATGCAACGCCAATTTCAGCACCGGCAAGAGTCATGAATGCAAGATCTGATTCGCGTACTAACGATGACCCTGGCACATTACAAATTGTAAGTGCAGACATGTACCCCAATTCTTTAGCTAGGCGTAATGCTGCTAACGTATCTGCTGTCTCTCCGCTTTGAGAAATCGTGACAAGCAAACTGTTTTGATGAACAGCTGACTTGCGATACCTAAATTCTGAAGCTATCTCTACTGAACAAGAAACATTTGCATGCTCTTCCAGCCAATATCGCGCAGTCATTCCAGCGTGATAACTTGTGCCACATGCGATAATTTGCACATGCTTAACTTGTTTTAGGATGTCTTCTGCGCCATCGCCAAATAGCGCATCAATGTTGTGAACATTATCCACTCTATCTTGAAGCGCATTTCGAATAACCGCAGGCTGCTCGTAAATTTCTTTAAGCATGTAGTGGCGGTAACCAGCTTTGTCACCCGCATCATGCTCAACCGTCGATTCGATAATTTCTCGTTCTACCCGAGCACCAGTTTTATCAAAGATTGTTACTTCTCTACGAGTAACTTCCGCTACATCACCTTCCTCTAAAAAGATAAAGCGGCGTGTTACAGGTAGTAATGCTAATTGATCTGAAGCGATGAAGTTTTCACCTAAACCAAGACCGATGACTAAAGGACTACCTGAACGCGCTACTACCATTTTATCCGGGTCTTCTTTATCGATAACTACTGTTCCGTATGCTCCAGTAAAATGCGTTACTGCACTCTGAACAGCCTCTAATAAAGATTTACCATCATTAAGCATGTCGTGAACTACATGCGCAATGGTTTCTGTGTCGGTGTCACTTGAAAAGGTATAACCTTTTTCGCCAAGTTTCTTTCGCAACGTAACGTAATTTTCGATGATGCCATTATGCACCACTGCCACCCGGCTGGACGAAAAATGCGGGTGCGCGTTATATTCAGTTACACCACCGTGAGTAGCCCATCGAGTATGGGCAATACCCGTAGTTCCCAAAGCAGTTTCACTTTCTACAGCTTCAGCTAAGTTTTTGACCTTACCCACTTTGCGAATGCGCTTTAAATTACCATCCTTGTCTAATAAGGCTACGCCAGCAGAGTCATATCCTCTGTACTCTAACCTTTTTAACCCTTCTAGTAGTATTTCAACCACATTCCTTTCGGCTACTGCACCTACTATTCCACACATATATTTTCTTTCTACGCTATTGTTTGATTAATCACACCGCTGGTGTGCTGTATTCTTAAAATAGTAACGATTATTTAAAAGTGTTTCTAGAAACGAACCGTTACTGCTTAAACTTTAATTTGAGGTACCCATTCTTAGAAATAAGGTATTCATCTATAACCTTCGCCACTACAAGAAAAATTTCACAGAGAATAACGCCCCAAGCTCACGACTGAGGTTGGTATCCAAAATAATCTTTTAGTCTAAAAGTTGCTTGAAATACTCTATGTATTGCTGGCTCCCACTTGGTAACACTTCAGCTGTATAAGCCGCTGCTAGCCTTCCGTTCTCTTTTTTCTGTTCGATGTAATTAACAACCGAGTCATTAAATTTAGGGGCTTTAACGACGAACCTCGCATTTGTCTGAGCACAGATACAGTCTGGTTTCACTGCGTCGATAATCTTATGATCAACGTTACCCGCCGTATGAATGAAAACAACGGAAGTATACAAGCGGCAAAGGTAATGAAACATTGTATATGAAGAGGAGGAACCAAATACTAACAAGGTCTTATCCAAAACAGCGTGTTGATGATACATAACTATTATGCGACCAAAGTTATCAACGTTATTGTCGAAGACTACACAGTGCCTGTAATTGAAATTTGTAAGACTATCTTCCTCGTGACGCTGAGGCGGGTACAACTTCGAGCCGAGATCACCGCTTACCACTCTGTTTTGATAAACATCATTAGAGAAAACTTCAAGTTCATCGATATCTCGAGAAGATAGTTTATTCGCAACAAGTTGAGCGGCCAACCTTGCACCATGAAGAGTCCAGTGCGTATCGCACACTCTAAATGAGCGTTGCTCTAAATTTCTAAGCTCTTCTATCGGTAAAATAAAATTGAGCGACTCGGGTATTAACTCTTTAAGCTTTTGGATTGGCGCCTTCTTTGAAAAGCTAAACGGATAATACTCTTCGTATACCATTTCTTTAGAAGGCGCGACAAGTAAGCAGACTGGTGTACCAGAAGAGTGGGAAAAGTCATTTAGCGATACTAGGTATTCTTTCCATTCAGCTTGCGCTGTGCGGGATAGTTTTAGTTTTCCAGTATATTGCTCAATACTCTTGTTGGTGTCGTTATCAAGAAAAAGCCAGCCATCTTTCCCTTCTAAGATCTGAAATTTACCTTCAATATTCCCATTCATTAGCTCTACGAACTTGCCGTCTTGAATCAGGCCTATCGTGAACGTTGAATGTTTTAGCTTAATGCGTTCAGAGAAACCACATAAAAGTAAATCGTGATTTTCTGGGTCTTGCTTTAAAACTCTTGAAACAACGTCTGGACGAGCGCGTTCAATTGGTATTTCTAGAACTTCATCGCCATTTAAAATTACTATCGATGCTGCTGACTTTCCTTCGTTCAACAACCACCCTTGGAACAACAGCCCGTCTTGGGCTAATTCGCTCCCCTCAATACTTTGGCTATTAAATGGAAAATCGAGATGCCATCGAGGTATATGAGATGTTGTACTATCCACTCGCTTGGTAATTATTGAATAACCTGCCACTAAAGTTCCTTTCTTACGGCTT
>JAKVBA010000088.1 GCA_022447525.1 Gammaproteobacteria bacterium | reverse complement strand
CATACGTGACCTAGGTGGTTTAGTGGTTATTGATTTTATCGATATGCTGGCTAGTAAAAATCAACGGGCGGTTGAACAGCGTTTACAGGACGCCTTACAGGCCGATCGTGCGAGAGTTCAAGTTGGACGTATTTCTAGGTTTGGTCTATTAGAGATGTCTCGTCAGAGGTTGAGGTCTTCAATAGCAGACTCCAACTACCATGTTTGCCCAAGATGTGAGGGCAATGGCCATATCCGCAGTGTGGGCTCCTCGTCTTTGAGCGTTTTACGGATCATTGAAGAGGAAGCTTTGAAAGAGAATACGGAAGCGATTGTTGCTCATCTTCCGATAAAAACAGCTACCTTCTTGCTTAATGAAAAGCGCCACGAGGTCGCTCTGTTAGAAAACAGACTTGGTACTAATATCACCATCGTTCCCACCATTGAATTGGAAACCCCCCATTTCAAAATTCAACGCCTTCGTGGCGAAGACTTGGATGAAATGCCTGATTTGCCAAGTTACAAAACCAAAATACAAGAACCTAAAGAAGACCCTCGCAAGGCTAAATATCAAAAAAAGAATCAAACCAACAATGTTGTTATCGCACCAAATACGGCGCCAGCGGTTGGTATAGAGTCGGTTGAGATGGGCGATAAGCCACCTGCTCCAGCTCCAGCTCCTGAACCAGCAAAGCCTGGCTTATTTGTACGCATATGGCGTTCTCTATTTGGCACTGGCGAAAAAGAGGCACCGAAAAAATCCAACAAAAACAACAAACACAGAAATAATAGAAACAATCGGGGTGGCCGCAACCCAAATAACAATAGAGGCAACCATCGTGGCAATCGAGGCGGCAAAGGAAATCAGACTCGTAATCAGGGTAGTAAGCAAAACAAAGGCAATCAACACAGCAAGCAAGCTCCCAAGAAAGCCGAATCAAAGTCAAATAATGGCCCTTCAGGGTCCGAAGACGGCAAGCCAAATAACAATCGGAATCGGAATCGGAACCGGAACCGGAATCGCAATAGAAACCGGAATCGCAATCAAAAACCAAATGCGGACCAGGCTGCTAAAAAGCAAGCGGGAAGCGAATAAACTTCGATTCTAAAGCCAGCTGTTATATAGTTGGCCTCTCTAGCTAAAGAGGCCAACTTATACAAAATATGTGCGGAATCGCTGGCATATTGTCTTCGACTAAGGATCTTAGATCGGACAATTATCAAATCAAGCTCATGGACATGAAGAGCGCTCTAAAGCACCGAGGACCAGATGGAGATGGTGACTACACAGCCCCATCAGGGGCAGCTGTTCTTTGCCACACAAGGCTTTCCATTATAGATCTAAGTGACGCAGGGCATCAGCCCATGCTTTCGAAGGAATCCAGATACAGCATTACGTTTAACGGTGAGATTTACAATTATCGAGAATTAAGAGAAGAGTTAACCGAAGCAGGTGAAGATTTCCAAAGTAATTCGGACACCGAAGTCTTATTAAAATTATTTCAACGATATGGGGCAAACTGTGTCGAAAAATTGAGAGGCATGTTCGCCTTTGTTATTTGGGATGAACGCGAAAAATCCGCTTTTGCAGCGCGTGATCCACTTGGCATAAAACCGCTTTACTATTGCAGCGATGCCTCAGGCGACTTTGCGTTCGCCTCTGAAGTACGTGCCTTGCTCAAGGCCAGTCATCACACAGAAAAACTGTCCCCCCAAGGAATATACAACTACTTAAGTACAGGAACTTTTTCTGAACCAAATACGATTCTAAACGACGTAAAACTGCTTGAGGCTGGACACACCCTAACCTGGAAAGCAGGGTCAGCTTCAGTAAGCAACTATTGGCAAATTAAGACCGATTTAGACCCAAGCGCAATCACCGAAATACGATCTGCAATCAAACTGACCCGTAAAGCTTTGAATAGCTCCATTGAAGCTCACCTAGTGAGTGACGTGCCCGTCGGTATATTTCTAAGTGGAGGTATAGACTCCACTGCCCTGCTAGCTCTAGCCAGCCAATATTCAAAAAAGGCAATTAACACCTACTCAATAGCATTTGAAAACAAAGAATGGAACGAGGGAGATATTGCCGCACGCGTAGCGGAACATTTCGGAGCAAACCATACCGAATTTTTGGTTACCCCTGAAATTGCATTACCAATGTTTGATGACTTTTTAAAAGCTGTGGACCAACCTACTATTGATGGATTCAATTCTTACTGTGTATCCAAGCTAGCACAAAACCAGGGCGAAAAAGTGGTGCTCTCAGGCTTAGGTGGCGACGAGCTTTTCGCGGGTTACAAATCATTTGAACTAGTTCCAAAACTAGCCGAGTACAGTCGCCGAATTTCGCTCCTAGCTCCGTTAGCCCGTTGGCTCAATCGTTCATTAATATCACTCCTACCGAGCAAGTTATTAAGGATCTTGGACTTGGCGAGCCATCCTGGTTCATTATCTGCTGCTTATCAAAGTCTACGAGGTATTTTCAGTCACCATGAAACGCTAGAGCTGTGCGAGCGCTTGGACTTACATGTTGAGCACTCTTTACCCAACAGGAGTTTAGATCACTCATACATAAATCCAAAAACTCGAGTAAGCGAATTGGAATTAACTGGCTACATGCGCAATCAACTTCTACGCGATAGCGATGTGATGAGTATGGCTTGCGGCCTTGAGCTTCGCGTGCCTTTTGTGGATCGTCAACTTCTCGAAACAATGACACGAGTACATCCAGACATTCGCCTCAGGCAAGGTAAAAAGCTTCTTATTGAAGCAGTACCTGAGATACCTGACTGGGTGATAAATCGCCCAAAACAGGGGTTTAGATTTCCATTTGACTTATGGTTCGCTAACAAGTGGAAGGACATCGAGGTCGGCTATGATACGCCCACTTGGTTAAGTCTGAGCCCATGGTACCGAAAGTGGTCACTCACAGTGCTTGCTGCTTGGCAAAAGCGGCACCTTCCGCATTTGAGCACCGACAAATGAGGGTACTGCAAGTCATTCCATCAGTTTCTCCATTGCGAGGAGGCCCCAGTAAAGCGGTCATAGATATGACTCGCGCTCTGATAGCCAAAGGAGTTAATGTGGAAATTGCTACCACTAATGATGACGGACCGAACAAGCTGGATGTCACCACAAAAGAGCTAATAGACTTTTCTGATGTTCCAGTCAGATTTTTTGAGCGATGGTCCCCTACCATAGGGTCGTTGCGAGAGTTTGCCGTGTCTCGCTCATTCAGCAGTTGGCTAAAAGAACACATAGATAACTATGATGTTGTACATATCCATGCCATATTTTCCTTTACATCCAGCTACACCATGTGGCTTGCAAGAAAAAAGGGGATACCCTACGTGGTCAGGCCTATCGGCCAACTGGAAAGCTGGTCTCTTGCACAATCAAAACTTCGCAAAAAGGTTTTTTTGGCTTTATTTGAACGAAAAAATTTAGCGGCTGCGGCAGCCATTCATTACACGGCCGCCTCTGAACAAGCTCAAGCGGCTAAGAACATTAAACAATTAGATTCTAAACTTGGTGTAGTCATTCCGCTTGGTATTGCTAAACCTGAACTAGTCCAGGGAGCCAAGTCGAAATTACACCACGTCTATAAAATCAAGAAAGATAGGATCGTTTTTCTCTATCTTTCCAGATTGCATAAAAAGAAAGGATTAGAACTCCTACTTCAAGCATTCTCAAGAGTAGATCAAACAAAATGGAGTCTCATCGTCGCAGGCGAAGGTAGCAAGGAATACACTGAATCAATCAATAGTAAAATTAAGTCTCTAAACCTTGAAAACAATTGTCAGATGGTCGGATTTGCGGTTGGTGAAAAAAAGGAGTTGTTGTTGCAGGGCTCGGATTTCTACACCTTAACGTCTTACTCTGAGAATTTTGGTATTGCCGTATTGGAGGCTTTGGTATCTGGCACCAAAACCATTGTTAGCCATGAGGTTGCTCTATCTGAGTTTGTCGCGTCGAAAGACCTTGGTTATGTATGCGAGCTGTCGATGGATGCGATAGAAAAGGTGTTAAACACGTCACTAAACCAATCGACCTACGACTCGAACAACATAAGTTCGGTCGCGCTGGATAGTTTTGGCTGGCCCAAGATAGCCAGCCAACTGAAGGAGCTCTATCGCTCCCTAGCCCAATAAACCGGACCAGCCTTACTATTAAAGATTTATTTGGCTTCAAGAAGCTCAGTGTTACCCGCCCACGAGAATTGAGCTGAGTTGCCAAACACATACTTATTAATAGCCAACGCACTTCCTATCGATAACCAAAGGGTAAAAAACATGTGATGTATGTAGTGCCAACCCAAGAAGACCTCCACAGATGGTATCGAAGCAAACTTATAAAGTAACTTGGCAAAAAGAGCCAACCCTTTAACTTCAACCAATGCGAATACTAACGATTCTTGAAACTGTAAATACCCATAAAACAATACACCAATCAATACCGACCACATTGCAGCTCTATAATCGACGTTCTTAAATAAAAGCCCAACCGCAAAACAAGCCAAAATGGGCATGCTTATCAATCCATATAACTTCTGAACCAGATTAATTAAGCTTTCTGATTTCTGCCAAACAGGGACAAGCGATAGTGCGATAAGAATGAAGACACCAGTAACAATCAAGTTCAACAATGAAACATTAGTCTTTTTTGTCGATTTAAAATACTTTTCGTGTATATCACAGATATATAAAGCTGAGGAAGAGTTTAAAATACTATTGAAACTGGTCAACACAGCAGCAGCCAATGCCGCAGCAAACATGCCAGACATCCAAAGGGGAAGCACGTCACCCACGATTCGGCCGTAGGCTGCGTCGCCAATATCTCCGTAAAGTTTGTAAGAAACAATGCCCGGTAAAACAATTATCGGCGGAATGATTAGAAGACGAATTACCGCCGCGGTAAACACACCTTTCTGAGCTTCCTTAACGTTTGGAGATGCCATAGCACGCTGGGTAATGGTTTGATTCGTGCTCCAGTAGTAAATTTGAATAAAGATCATACCTGTAAGAAGTGTGTGCCATGGTATCGGTGAATCGGTAGATCCGATCAACGTTAATCTCTCCTTGGGAATTCCCGTGAAATCGAAATCTATTGCACTCAAACACAGCCAAACTACCACCAAAGCTAGGCTCAAGAGAAGCACGCCGCTGTAAGTATCAGAGATCGCCACAGCCCTTAGTCCACCAATCACTGCATACGCCGCCCCAGCAACTGCAAACGCGATAGCCAGAGCCATCAATGGAACTTCGTTCAACTTGAACATTTCTTGCATAAACAAAGAACCACCATAAAGAATGGATGGCAGGAAAATAAAAATATTGCCCAACAGAAACATAACGCTAATCAGAGCGCGTATGTGATGGTTGTTGTAACGCTTTTCTAGCAACTCCGTTGTTGTGGTGCAATTGTAGCGGTAATAAATCGGCAAAAAGACTTTCGCAAGAATAATCAAGCCAAATACCGCAGCGAACTCCCACCATGCCAACAAGGCCATTTGATTCCCGTTCATACCAACCAACTGATCAGTACTCAAGTTAGTCAGCGTAATTGAACCTGCAACAAATACCCAGGTAAGGCCACCGCCAGCAAGAAAGACTTCTTTGTTTTCTTGCTCTTGGTTTTTTTCGCCAGCGTTCGCTCTCTCTGCCTCAATAGCAATTCGGCATTTTCGATATGTTAAATATCCAATAAGGCCGGTAACAAAAATAAATATGGCGACTTGCAACGTCTGTAAGGGCATAAGGATCCTCAAATGATAACGTTAATGGGCTTCTGGCGAGCCCTCGATCAATAATCATATAAATAATATCAGCAAGAATATAATTAGGCCAAACAAATTCTCCATGACTAAAACTTCCCAAGAACGATTTGACATAAAGCTCTTTATACTTTGGAGATTGAGTTAGTTGTTGGCGACTTTAGGCCAACAAGACGTGATAGACAGTATGCCTGAATTAGAATTTTGTTCGTTATCTCTTTGGGAAATAGATTAAAGCACTGTAATAACTTTTTTTCATGCCTTATATGATTGCACCTCATGGACGTCAGTGATAACTTACGTCCACTGACTTAGCGAACTATCGTTTAATTGCTCCTAGTCAAATCGCGTTAACAATAAGATCTCGTAACAATAACAACAATAGCGAGTAACAAAGTGCGAAGAAGCAAGTATACGAACAATAAAAACAAAAACTGTTCGTCAAGTTTGAGGTCCTTGTGTGCTTAATTCCGTGAGGTGATGTGCCAAGCTGAACAAATAAACACAACAGCAAAGACTAAATCATAATAATAACAATTAAAAACAGTCCACTTTGCAGTGACTCTGTTGGAGCAACCAATAAGAATAATAATTTACACAGCTCGATTGAATAAACGGCAACTGAAATCAGTTGCCGTTTTTTATTGTGTATTTAACTTTTACTTATCCCCATATGGCAACGGCTGTTGACCAAAGCCGATCATCCACTAACTCGCAAAGCGTTTTACTTTTCAAACACCGCAATCGACTCCACATGCGCTGTGTGTGGAAACATATCTATTACCCCGGCATGAGTCATATGGTAACCGTGCTCTTTTACTAATACCCCTGCGTCACGCGCCAATGTTGCCGGACCGCATGAAACGTATACTATTTTGCTAGGGTTAATTTGATCCATCCTTCTGACCATTTCAGCCGCTCCCGACCTTGGTGGATCCAAAAGGACTTTATCAAAAGACTTGGCTAGCCAGTTTCCGTGGGACTCTGGCGTCATATCCTCTTTGAACAAATCACCAAAAAAGAAATCGACGTTTTCGAGATCATTTAACTCCTTATTATGATTTGCCCTTGATACCAGCGCCTGATCACCTTCGACTCCAACCACCGCTTTCGCCATTCTAGCGAGTGGAAGCGTAAAGTTTCCAACTCCACAAAAAAGATCGAGTACAGTGTCATCCTCCCGTAGGTCTAACAAATCGATGGCCCGAGATACCAAGCGGTCGTTTATATCGCCGTTAACCTGTATGAAATCAGTTGGCAAAAACTCTACTTTTATATCGAATTCTTTGAACTCATAAAAAAGCGGCTCGGGTTTCTCTGGATACAAAGGGTGTACACTTTTTAAATTACCCGGCTGCAGAAATACCTGAACACTGTTTCGTTTAGCAAATTCAACCAAAACATCAAGATCAGATTGAATAAACGTTTGTAAGTGACGCACGATCATGACGGTAGCGTTATCAGCAACCGATATTTCAACTTGTGGAATTTGATCATTACATGATGTTTTCTCCAGCGTGACTCTTAGGTCTGTTAACAGCGCTGAAACCTCGGGATACAGAACTTCACATTGTTGCGTAGGCTGTATAAAGCTGCTATTTCTCTCTCTAAAACCGACAATCATGCCACCTTTCTTGGGAACGTATTTGGCCCCTAAACGCGCGCGACGACGATAGCCCCAATGTTTTGATGTCATTGGCTCAAACCACTCATCGGGTTCTACATCGCCAATTTTTTTGAAATTTTCATGCAACTGTTGCTGCTTGTACTCAATTTGTTTCTCCGCATCTAAATGTTGCAGCACGCAACCGCCGCATTGCCCAAACACATCACATTTTGGCTCAACTCTGTATTCAGAGGGTTTTAACACTTCGATCGTGGTGCCAAAAAGGTAGCTTTTTCGATGCATCACTGGCACGAACTCAACGCGCTCACTTGGCAGCGCGTAATCCACAAATACAACTTTACCATCATCATCACGGCCAACTCCCCGTCCATCATGCGCAATTGAATCGATATTGATTTCTTGCGGGGTCATATCTAACTTTTTACGTCTTCGGTTTCGTCTTGCCATGGTTTACCTTCAATCTCAATCTGAGACTAATCCAATGTGGGAGCGCGCATTTTAGTGCAAGCCAGAAGATATGGGTATATCATTAACCGCAGTTTACTAAGAAATCGGAGAATCCACTTTCCGATAAATCACAATTAATCGTGAACTCAATCTAGGTACACCTTAACTGAATAAATGAGGATCAATTATGCTTACGGTAGCTCTTGTAACCCTAATTATATTATTGCAATACAATTACTTCACCATACAAGTAGGAAGAGCGAGAGGTTCAGAAATAAAGGCACCAGCGACAAGCGGTAGCGAATTGTTTGATCGTAGACTTAGGGTTCAGCTTAATACCCTGGAACAATTAATCGTCACACTCCCAGCCATGTGGATTTGCGCTTATTTTTACCGAGCCGATGCAGCCGCAATATTGGGAACCATCTTTATAGTAGGTCGTTTTTTGTATTCGTCAACTTATGTCAAAGACCCAAGTAAGCGCGCACCAGGCTTTGTGATAGGCTTTCTCGCCAATGTGCTATTGATACTAGCTTCTCTGTGGGGTGTTATTAGTAAACTTATGTAGAGATGAGTCATATCCTCGACTCACCTACCTTCGCAGCGTTGGCTGTCTATATATCACTACCAAGCATTGGTTGATGGTGAACTTAAACAGCTAGCTTCTGTTTCGGTCTGACGCATACCATGTCAGCCTCATTGTTCATTTAGTTCTATTACAATCTTACCTAGGGTATGGCCGGTTTCCATTTGATGGTGCGCTAACGCCACCTCAGCCAGACTAAATCGATTTGAAATCGTTGGTTTCAACTGGCCTGCATCCACCATATCAGCTAACAAACGAAGATCGTTTGAATTAGAATTCACAATGACCAGTCGACTTCTTTGTGAAATATATAAGCGACTTAATAGCTCCCCGAATATCGAACTGGGCTTGGGAACCGTAGAAACAAATATTCCAAAATTTGTCAGCACTGACTTAAACTGTTTGGGTTGGTACCTACCTGAAACATCAAAAATCAAATCAAAGGAGGACCTTAAATTTAAGATATCCACTTCGTCATAACATACAACCTCGCTGACGCCCAAAGACTCCGTGTAACTTCGATTTTTTTTGCTGCACACGGCGGTAACCTCTGCACCCATCGAAACTGCAATCTGACAAGCAAAATGTCCTACCCCACCCGCTGCTCCAATTATTAGAATCGACGACCCTGACTTTAATCCACCACAATCCCGCAAACCTTGTAGTGCAGTC
>JAKVBA010000087.1 GCA_022447525.1 Gammaproteobacteria bacterium | reverse complement strand
GTTAGGCATGTATCTAACTTCAGGATCATTGCCAAGGTTTCCAACAAGAATAACTTTATTAATACCACGATTCATATACTTTCCTTTAAACTCTTTATCTATAAGACTTACAGAGAGTATAGCATAGATTTTACTATACTTTACTCTCAGCGATGATGATTTCCAAACTTTGCATCAAAAACAGTAGAGTATTGAATATCCGCATCTAATGACTCTATGCGCTTTTTTAAATGTTCTATATACTCTGTATCCTTATATTTTCTCTCGAATGCTGCAACGAGCGCCTTGAAGTGATTAAGCTCAGGGTATCTCTTCAGAAGAAGACTATGCGCAATGTATAACTCTGCTTCAAATGACTTAACCTTGGAAGAGTGTATACCTTCCCCTTGTTGTAATTGAATAATTTCAGCCTCCTGCTCGACAACCTTGTCCACAAGAGCTCGCTTTTCCTTTTCTAGAGCTTTCTTATCCTTTTTCAAACTAGATATAGTTTCATCACGCGTTTTTCTGCCTTTCTTTTTGTTCTTCGCTGCTTCTATGGCGTCAATCAAATCCTGATGTATAGCCTCACCGGTGCTGTCATTTTTTCTGTAAAGTGTCGTTTTGCCAACCGGCTGACCATTTCGAGTTCTAGCATTGCTAATGACGGAAGTTTGAGTAATAGGTACTCCCCTTGTAACTAGCTCTTCGAGGGATTTTTCTATTGCGGCCACAAATTCATTTGAGCTAATTCTTGTTCTCACCCTAATCTACCTCTTTAAACATGCGTATAATGTGCTCAGCACGTTTTACCCCTTTTTTTGAGGCGTCTATCATAAGCTCATCATTTGAGCTTGTCTCAACAGCTTTATGTGCGTCTCGACGCTTCTCCCAATATCCCAATCTTGGTTCGTCTACGCCAAAATTGGGACAATTACTACAGTGTTCTTCATTTCGATTGGAATAATCTGGATTGGCCCCGTCTGTTGAGCATTTTGCTCGACTCCTCCTACCCTTTGACATGAAACAATACCCATCGGCATTTGGGATTACTTCGTAATTCAGCTTATCAATTAACTTGTCGACGAAAACACGGACTGTTTCTGGTTCAATGACATTTATTTTTTGCCTTATTAGTCTCATGTACCTTGATATCAATGGAGCAATGCCGCCTTTTATATTTTTTTCACCCAAGAACGCTTGCTCAAAAACTCTAGCGGTGTACCGCTGAATCTCTTCAGGCAAGAAATCATACGCATCTGGATCATCAACATAAATTTCCGTGAAGATGTGGTTGTTGTGGTACAGGAATCTTGCGAGATGTTCGAGGTCTCCTATCTCAAATCGCCATGTCCATATCATCGCAAAAGCTCTTCTCAACATATGCGGCCGCAATTTATAACCAAAAGATACATAACCAGTTAATGTATCAAATAAGTGGTAAAGCACTGTTGTAGTGACATATTCATCTGATTTGTTATCACCACAGACAACATTATTAAACGGTAGGCGTAATAAGAGTCTCTCTGGGTCAGAAACCTTAGTCCTTTGATATTTAGTGAGCTCTAGAATGACTTTTAAGGCCTTTAATCCCTCTTCTGGGAGCGGGCGCTTTGTTGGTTTTCCTGTCTCAGTATGGGAAGTTTTGTGTTCAGTCCCGACTAGCACTGAATCTTCATTGATTGCTTTTAGCACACTACTATATTTAAGTACCGTGGCTTCGTGTTTCCGCATTGCTGTTAAAGACAAAATAATTACGATTGCGGATGCATAAATTACTCGAATTCGCTTTAGTAAAATCTGTGAAGACTCTCCAAACTCTTTTTTGTAGTACGAGTAACGGTTGCTACCGTGTTTAGCTTTTAGGTTGAGGTAAACTTCGAGTTTAGCTAGCCAAGTATCGGCACCTTCCACTTCCTTAAGCACTTTGTCTAACAGAGTAAAAAAATCCGTTGGTGGAATGGTTTTGGTAGGTTTTCCTCGCACGCCTAGCCGCCTCGCTTTTGGTCCTAACTGTCCATTATGGTATGGCAAAAACGTTAAGCCAGAGCCCACATGCTCTCTTAACTTCCACATCATGTTGAGAATGTTGAGTTTAGTTAGAACGTGATTGCTTGTGCATTTAGTCGCTTTGATATGCTTTTCGTAGAGCTTTATATGAGCTCGCGTAACATCTGAAATATGATGCATTTGATGAGCAAAACAAAACCACATGCAAGTAGACCGGACTTCTCTTGCATAACCGGCCAAGGTTATCGGTTTAGTGACGTTTGTAAGGCCTGATTCCATTATTGCTACTACCAATTTCTGGGCGTATTCTCTCCATTGAGTCCATCGGCCAAGGTCGGGCATTTCAATCCCAAAAGTTTTGGGAACCCAATTTACCGTGAAAGCCGATGAACTAGAGTGCTCATCTTGCCTTAAGTACCAGATATCTTCATCCGAACCACTCTTCAACCACCAGAATTCGGGCACTTCGCGCTTTACTAATGGATTCGATTGATCATGGTGATTGAGTACTAGTGTTTGCATCTCTCTAGTCCATAAATGGTATTTTGATATTACTTGCCAGACTTTCGGCCGCCTTAACCTCTGCTTTCGTACACTCCGCTAACAACGCTTTATACTCGGCTAATTTCAATTGCCAATAATTGTTCCACCGGGCTATATTATTAAATTTCAGGCGCTGCTCATTCTCTTTGATCCACTCTGAATAAGCTTTCCATTCGGCAATCAATTTTATGTCCTTCAACACCACTCGCTTTGCTTCACAACTGAAACACATATCTACACCGGAGCAAACTACAGTTGAATTTTCCTTCTGTCCGCACTGGTAGCCCGTTCCGGTATCAGGAAGTTTATTATTTCGATTGGAAATTAAAAATTTCTGGAAACTCTTAAGCTTTCTATCATGAATTGATTGTGTTGCTGCTCTCGTGCCATAACTCTCAGTCGTTGACAGACTCTTATGGTTGAGTTTGTGTTTTAGTTTTCCTATCGTTCCACCAGATAAAATGTCGAGTGCGCTGATAGTCGGTCTGAAATTTTCTCCAGTAACCTTTGCAGCAACGAGTGGCGTAAATTCAGGATAAAGCGACGATAATTCTTTTGTAACGCTTCTCACCATGTAGGATGTGGATGCTTTATCAAATGTCCGTATGGAGTATTGGCCATTGGTCTTAGTGTAATGGATAAATAACTCGCAGTTTTCTTTGCGGAGCCACTCTTGGCCGCCTTGTACTTCCGATAGGAGTGATTTAAGTCTATTTTGATAAGCATAAAAGGCCGAACAGATTCGATCCTTCCTTTGGATTTCTTTCTTTACAGGTGCTCCTCGCTTCTTGCCGAAATGAACAGACATCATCCCTTTTTCAGAAGATGGAATAAAGGCGTCGGTATAGGCATAGAATGCGACACTGTCGACGTTAGGGGCGAGCTCTTGATGGGAAAGTGCTGCGACTAAAAAATATTGTAAATTGTATGCACTAGTGAAAAAACCAGATTGTATGCGTCTCGGGGGCCACCCTTTATATTTACAGAAGTCCACAAGCCCTATGGGCCAATCAGAACTTGAAGGTATTAAACGCCCATATTTTGAATATAGAACTTGAAACGCCAAGGCGAGATTGCGCGTAGGGTGCTTCGCGCTTTTCCAATTTCCATGCGCTTCTCTAAAATCCGTTACCTTTTTTAACTCAGAAATTTCTAGCTCGCCAACCCCTTCTATTGCGGAATCTATTGCGCGACAGTCTGAAAACCAACTTTCAATTCTATCTAGCGATAGCGTCTGATAACGGTCCAGTATGTGCGAACCATAGGCAACTGCGCTGGCTTCTTCTAAATTCAAACTTTGCTTATCCATCAAGCTTTGCACTACATCTTTAGACTCACGTGCAAAATCGGTAACAGCGTCTTGCACAAGCTCCATAATGGTTGGCTTTGCCGCTTTATGAGTTAGTTTAAAGTTCTTTGGGAGGATTTCGGTTGGTATAACTTCGGCTTCCATTAGAAAGCTAACGAAATTTCGGCACATACTAAAAACCTGAGCTTTACTATTAGTTTGCGCTCTATTATCTGTGTTTAAAGTGGTCTTGAAATCGCCCAGAGATCTACAGCTCACAGCCCCATTCAGCGACGCGACATATTTGAGGTAGCGTAAAACAGAGTTGGCTGTGTTTCTTTTTGCTGCTTGGCGTCGATTCCATATAAGTAATTGTTCAAAAACCTTTTCTCCATCATGGATATGTGAAATAAACTCTGCCTCAATAGGTGATCCGGATTCTGTAGGTATTTTCCACTCGACGTTTCGCGCAAGATGTCTGATGTACGCTTTTGGTTTCGCCTCTATCTTACGGCGCTGTAATCTAGGCACTAGCTAAAATCCTCGCTATACCGATCATGCAAGTAGGGATCCATTGCCTCTGGTGAGCTATGTCTCGTCTGCTGCATAGATAATCGCTCAGGATTTTTCTGTCCAGCTTTATCGTTTTCTCTTAAGTTTTTAGTGACGAAATTATGCCTGAGTCCGTGCGCCCAAACGCGCTCGTCTTCTGTAAGTAAACCTTCTTCAACTGCTTTGAGAAAGGCCTTTCTTATGCTAGATGAAAATGGAATTGGGTCTAATGGTTGACCGGTTTTGTCTGATAAAAAGACAGTGTCAGGCTCAACATAAGGGAGGCGGCTGCGATCTTTCTTGTGTATCTTTCTGAACTTGTTAGCGATTTTATCTCTATATAGATCTGTGTAATCCCAAGTCGCTAATACAAGGCTAGGAGGTACTCTTACTGTCTCAACGCGACCGCCTTTAGTTACAGTAAGCTTTGTGGGTATTAGTCTTTCAGCTTCTACTGCTTTTTCTGCTGTTTCTCTGGATGGGAGGTGCTTGATTTTAAGTTGGCATACTTCGTGTGCTCTGAGGCCCGCTAAGCGTCCCCAGTCGATCATAAGTTCGAATCTTTTAGCTAAATCATTTCGTTTTGGTCCAAATGGCTTTATATGTTCGATCCAATCAGAGCGCGGCGCCTGCATATTACGCTTGTCTTTGTTCGTATTCTTAATAGTCTTATGCTTAATTCGATGCGATTTGCTGTAAGAGATTTGGATTCTGTTATTTTTTGTGGGACCGCAGAGATAGGGTTCGTAACCACTCTCTGTTAGCCAGAGGCAGTAGTTGATAACGCTCCTACAAACCTGACTAGCATAATTTTCAGTGTTATGTTCTTCTTCAGGGTCTCTTTCAATAATGGCTTGTTTGTATTGCTCAAGCCAGTCATCATCTATTTCCGAGACATCCTTCCCATCTACTTCTAACTGACTTATAAAATCACAAATGTGTGACCCATAGGTACTGAGGCTTGATGTTTGAACTGACTCCAGACAATGCAGGAAATAACGAAGGGATAGAGTGTGCACTTGGTAGTGTTCATCAAGAATTAGGGGAAAGCCCTTGATTCCCGCTTTTCCGCTCAATTCAGCATTTGAAGTCTTTCTTAAGAACGCCATAGCTTTACCAAGAATCCTGCTCTGATTTGCCTAATATCATTTGTGCTTTTACTCCTGAACTATCGACTTTTTTCTAGATACTTTTTTCATGACAGTTCCGACATAATCTCTTGTGACCAGCTACTTTACATCAACATTCTGAATGAAAAACCACCTGATGCTCGTTCCAGTGTGAGCTCGCCAGCGTCCACTGCTGTCTTGACGTGCTCTGCAATTAGATCGAACAAGCGACGCTTGTACTCAGTATCATCGTTTCCTTTTAAATGTTCGCCTTTAGTTTCCAATATCGAGAAACGGTATTTACCAGTGCTAGGCTGTTGGACGCAAACTAACAAGTCAGGGTTGTACTAGTGTGATTACCAAGGGATACTGCCGGTATAAGTACCAAGCGATTTTGACGTAATCACACTATCAATGTTGCCGCGCTTCGGCAAGCTTTGCCAGTCGTAACGCTGTAGTATTCATTTTTTCCCTTAGCTAGATATTGCGAACGCCGCTGGCGTGTATGTCGACGTTTCTTTCAGACTTGAGCAGGCGTGATACCTTAGATTGCCCCATGTGTGGGTTAGCTAGGGAGAATTCGATGACCACTTCCTCAATGTGTCTTTATCTAATCCGTATATGGGCCAACAAAAGGTATCAATGAGAATGAAGGCTGAGTTCGGTATTGATATAAGCGCCAATGGTGTTCGAAACATTTGGCTTCGCAATCAACTTAATACGACTCAGTTAAGGATTAAGAAATCCCAATGTGCATTAATTGTTTGAGTTTTTAGAAGTAATCAAACAAACTGAACACAAATAGAACTTCTTAAACATTGAGATAAAGGGAATTTCCAGATGGGAGTTTTCTTCAAATTTTTTCGTTCGGTCTAATACTTTTACTGCTGGTTGGGTTTGTATATCAATCATATAAAAGTTACGTCGATTCATCCTCCTTTGAGAGGTCTGGTGAAATGCTTGATGTTGGAGGCTATAGCCTTTACGTCGAGGATAGTGGAAGTGGAAAGGTAAACGTAATCTTCGACTCTGGAATGGGCGATGACTTGTCTGTTTGGAACAAGGTAGCAAACAAAGTCTCAAAGTTTTCGAGAGTCATCACATACGACAGGGCTGGCCTAGGTTGGAGTGAGGAAAGTCCGAAAAAAAGAGACAGTAAAGCCATTATCGAGGAACTTCATTCAATATTAAAGCAAAAGAATTTAACAGGGCCAATTGTTCTAGTTGGTCATGCGTTTGGTGGGGTAAATATGCAGCTTTATGCCCTTACTTACCCCGAAGATATAGCGGCATTGGTTTTGGTAGACTCTGCCCATGAAGACCGAATAAATAGAATGCCGAGAACGGGCTTATTTCAAAAGTACGTGTTCAAATTTGGCATGTTGGCAGCCCCTTTCGGACTGCCTAGATTATATCTATCCAACACTTCTCCAGAAGAGAGAGCCAAAAAAAGTACAACCAAGCATCAATATACTAGCTTAGACGAAGCTAGTTATTTCCCTCAGAGTCTAAATCAATTAGACACACTAAATCCGAACTATGGTGGTTTGCCATTAGTGGTTATCGCTCGAAATCAACCGTCCTCTGAAATTCAGAATAAAAATACAAAACATTATATATGGGCGGGTCTACAAGAAAGTCTTGCTTCTCGTTCTACTGATAGCACATTAATATTTACGGTAGAGCGCCAGCATTCTATCCACAAAGTACAGCCCGAAATCGTTATTGAAGCTTTGCAAACGTTAGTAAACGGCTTCTAAGTAACATAAAACATACCCTGTTCAGTATCACAGGGTATGTACTGCAACCTTACTGACGAAAAAGTGATATTATGACAAAGTCGCTTGGTACCCATACCGTCAGTTTTCCTTGGTAATCACACTAATTCAAAATTTGACCTCTAGGGAGCCTAATGGCTCCCTTTTTTTGTCCTCTTTTGGAGTATGCAAATATACCACAGCACAACTGATTAACACTGTTTACATATTGTACACTTTCATTTTGTATGTTAGTTTACCGACATGGTTTCAGTGCAGACGGATATGCACGGATAAGCGTTGCGCTGAAATCATGTAAGTACTGAGGGAAAAATTTATGGATATATTTATGTTAAAAAAACTTTCCAAGAGTCTTCTGGCACTCTCTTCATCTCTATTGTTTTTGTCATCATTTGGCGTTTCTGCCAATAACAACTACAATATTGAAATGTGTAGTAAGTGCTCTACATACTCGATGCGAATGAAAGCAGAGAGCAAAGCTGAATTCGCAATTAAAAAAGTACACGTTTACAACGACAATACGGGCCAGCTAAGTGCTTATTGGGTTGAAATGGATGTTGAAAATGGCGGTCCAATTTCATGGGTTGCGTCTCCAGATTCCATTGTTGTAGCCAGAGCTAACGCTGCAAAAGAAGCTGCTGATAGTGTCCCAGAACCAACACTACCTGCTTCAATATCAGACGATGCTTGGGAATTTGCACGAAACTCCGCACTACAAAACGACGCCATTGACTGGATGAATGACAATGTGGATTGGGAAACTGCATCATTCGCCAGAGTAAAAACACTCGCTGACCTATTTAGGGGCGACGTCCAACCAACAGATTTCGTTCTGCATTTACAAAGCGGTGGTAAAATTATATTCAGTGCAACTAGGCTTATCGTCGATGATGGTGACGTAGGGATTCGCTTGGTGTTTTCAAGCGCTATAGATAAGGACGGCAACAGAGTTGCAATATCTCAAGAAGACCTAAATAGAATATTTAGACTGAGCGGCGGTCAGGATGGCACTACTGATGCGATGGCAAATGTAGCAACATTCGTATTTGGTGCGGCTGGTGTTACATTCGACTTCACTCCTAGCAGTGGTGAAAGCTCAAGTTTCTCTTGTTCAATAGTTGTTGAAGGCAATCAAAGAAGACTGCATTGTGTCAAGGTGAGATAATTCTCCCCGTACTCAGGTTGAGTAGACATACTCAGCCTGTTTTATTTGACTTACAAAGTTATGCTCCACTTACGACCGATCCAACGTACGCAGTTTGATATACAAACAATAATCTAAAGCTCATATCCAAATCAAAATTATTGCAATAGTATTGTCTTGGTTCTCAGAAATTCACCCCCTATTACACTATTTCTGCACAACTCTACTATGAGAGTGTCAAAGGCCGACAAAACGCGGCCTCAATAAGTAAGGTTTGCTTAGTAGTTGATACAGATGCGCTCAACACCCTTAAAAAGTTCACTTGTTCGCGAACTTACCGCTGTCGACCTTTCGAGTCTACAATGAGCCTGACGGCAACTAATTTGTAAACACTCATGTAATTGGTTCACGTTGAAACTGCTCATGCTTTCGTTTGAGAGTTTCATAGTCGCCTTGAATAACTCGTTCACCCAACTCCCTTGTATAATCTGACGTTTGATCAACAGGGTAATTATTACCACTCCTAAATACGAAATACGAAACTTGCCAACGTGAGCCATCAGCCAGTACACCAGCACCTAAACAGCTAACAGCCACGCCCTTAGACAAGAGGCACTGAACAATATTGCGTCAACGGTTGCAGAGCTTGTAAATTGCCATGCACGCTAGAGTCGCTATACTGGAGACAGGTAAGAGAGGGAACAGTCAGATTGAAAATTCCCCTCCGATTCTGTTCAACAAATTTACTAAATTAGTGGTTAGTGCATCAGCGCGTTCACTATTCAATTCGTGCAGCTCTGTGAACTTGATGGTGAATTCGTCGCCCAACGTATTATCAACGAACCAATGAAATGAACAGTAATTATCGAAAAAGTACGAGTTACTCGGTTTTAAAAACATAAGCTAATGGAAGAAATGATATGAGCTTTCCATAAGAGCATCAATTCAAAACACGTATTACTAATAGATTTAAACAGTATAATAAGTAAAATATTAAGAAACAAAAGGAGTATAGATATTAAGTATAAAATCTAAATATTATAAAAAATAACCTTATTAACGCCTTTCGTTGCCATTGATGTCTCCTGTAACGTTTTTAG
>JAKVBA010000086.1 GCA_022447525.1 Gammaproteobacteria bacterium | reverse complement strand
AATTTTTTGATTAAAATTTGGAATGTTTGGGAGTAGATAAATGGTGCCCGGGGCCAACTCCATTTTGAACTCCAAAAACGTCTAACAACGTCTATCAATCCCACATATTGCGTGGGCTTCGCTATTTTCACCTTGTCTAAATCCGTCTAATGACCTACAATGCTATTTAATCTTTTTTGGCAGGTAGATAGGTAGGTAAAAAATGCCCAAGCGAGCTAAAGAACTTTCAGTAAAGGAATTGAATTCAATTATTGCTAATGGGAAAAGCGGTATTTTTCCAGTTGGTAGAGTTGCTGGGCTTAACATACAGGTGAGACCACCAGAAGCGGCTAGCTGGATATTACGAACCACAGTGAACGGTAAGCGTAAATGGATTGGGCTTGGTGGTTATCCAGAAGTTAGCCTTGCTAATGCTAGAGAAGAAGCAGGAGAACTTAAACGGAGAATACAGCGTGAGGGTTACGATCCCGTAGAGGAGCGTTTACAGCGCCGTTCAGAGACCAAAAAAGAGCAGCTTCAAACCTACACTTTCAAAAAACTTGCCCTCGAATATGTTGAGAAACGTTCAAAGGAATTTAAGACAGAACAGCAAGTAAGAAAGCTTACAAAAATGCTAGAAAATTATGCTTACCCAGTAATTGGCGGTATGCGTGTAGGTGACATTGACTTAAACGCAGTCAAAGCAATGTTAGATGAAATTTGGCTTACCAAGAATGAAACGGCTAACAGATTACGCATTTATGTCGGTCATATTTTCGATATGGCTATAGCTAGGGGTATTTATACAGAGCTTAACCCAGCTAGATGGGATGGTGGCTTAAAAACCTTACTCCCTGCCCCACAAAAAGTAAGTAAAACTAAACATCACAAAGCATTAGACGTTGAGCAGTTACCAGAATTTTGGGGTAAGTTAATACAGGAAGAATGGCAAGGCGCGAAAGTTCTTCAATTCGGAATATTGACCGCTACGCGTTCGAGTGAAATGCGCGGTGCCTTATGGTCAGAGATAGACTTTAACGACAAAGTTTGGCGTATTCCTGCAAGCCGTATGAAAGGCGAAAATCCCAAAGACCATAATATTCCTTTAAGTAGCGCAGCTATCGACTTACTAAAAAGTTTACCTAAAGAGAATGATTTAGTTTTCCCAAGTGCCAAGGGTTCATCGTTAACAGATGCGACCGTTTCAAAGGTGCCAAAACGTATTGGTTATGATGTTACCGCTCACGGCTTTAGAAGCACGTTTAAAGACTGGGCGCGTCAGTATGTGAAATTCAGCCACCAGCCTTACGATGATGATTTAACAGAATTAGCCTTAGCTCACGTCAACAATGACAGTACACGCGCAGCATACGCACGTAACGAGCTTTTAGAAGAACGTAGGCCATTGATGGAAGAATGGGCGCAATACTGTCAGAAGCGCTTAAACAACGTAGTTCAACTAAGCGAGGCTAAGTGATGAATTACCTTATAAAATTAGATAAAAACGCCGTACTCGATGACATACAGCAAGAATTAGAGGATCTAATTTCTAGTGGGAAAGTGGTACCAGAAGCAATTTTTTTAAAAGCAGCTTCTATTTTTACCATGGCAGTCAGCACAGGTAACTGTCATTACGCTGATATGGGGATAATTCTATGCAAGCAAAACGAATTCACGCCAACCGATACTATGAATGCAGTAATTTCAGCATCAGCCTTAACTCGTTGCATGGACGGTTCAAGGGGAACGAAATTACAAATAGATAGAGAAGCAAGAAATACAGCCGTTAAAGTTTGGGTTGCTCACTTAATTGCGGCGGGCTGCACTTTATCTGAAGCTAGCCTCAAAGCAGCTACTTTATTTAAAGATACCTATCCAAACGCTTCACCTAAAAAAGCCTCTAGTATTTCTAAGCTGTATGAAAAAGAGTTTAGAGACATTGTGACCTATGGTTATGTTACGCAACAAGAAAGCATTAATAAAATGCATATGCGCGACGAGAAGCTCAATTTGAAATGGAAATTGATAGCACGTAATACTCGAATCGAAGAAGATCTGAGAGGAAATAGAAGAGACTAAAACCTACGGGAATTTTTTTGTTTTTTTAATTCCCCTCTAATCAGCTTTGCATGTCCTTAGACTGAATTTACTTTCTAAAGGAGTGCAAATCCATGCAATATCTATCAGTTAAATCAGTATCACATCGTTACGACATCGGCGTTTCAACAGTTTGGCTACGCGTAAAGCAAGGCAAGCTTCCACAACCCGTTAAAGTTCATGGCACCTCTACACGCTGGAGACTCGAAGATCTTGAAAAGTTCGAGCAAAAGCAAGTACAGGAGGCGTAACCATGAAAACCAAAGCAGATTACAGCCGCGAATACTTCCCAGCAACTCTAAACAATGGCTCACGCTTTAGCGCCCTACTTCGGTTCATTATGACCCGTCTAAATCGCGGTTATATGAAACAAGTAAGCGTGTTTTCTGTCTGCAGCAAGCAGAGTTTTACTCCCTCAGAAGTAAGAAAGGCGTTTGATTTATTGGAGTCGCGCGAGATTGTCACATTCTCAGTACACCCAGCCAAATCAACAGAGTTTATTACCGTCAACCTTACCAGCTTAGGCCGTGAAATATTTAAGGGGCTAAGTGATGAAGCATAACAGGAAAGCACAGCGCAGCCGTAGGCAGTATTTTTTCGACAAAAGACGACAGCAGCAAGGGGGCGAGTAAATGAGCATATATAAAGACGATGGAAGCG
Organism: Gammaproteobacteria bacterium; assembly: GCA_022447525.1. Lineage (GTDB taxonomy): Bacteria > Pseudomonadota > Gammaproteobacteria > Arenicellales > Arenicellaceae > Arenicella. The sequence continues at coordinate 7,086 of JAKVBA010000086.1, read as the reverse complement.
CCCTAGCGCCAGTGGGGGCTGGCACTAAGGCAACACCAATCGACAGCAAAGCAATGCAATCAAATCAGCAAAGCCAGTATAGCGATAACGGTTTTAGCTTGCCACTTTACCAAAATATGAGAGAAACGCGGCCTACTCAGTCGGTCACATTGGCGCAATTTGTAGAGTTAATGCTTGCCCCTAGCGTGGGTGATAAAGACTCAGCAAAACTTCTCACACCTTATACAGCGCAGGGTAAAAGGCTGGAAAATGCCTTAAATGCACAATTCTGTAGTTTAGTAATCGACCATGACGAGGACGACTTAACCAGAGATCAGATAAAGGCCATTTACGATGCCTATATGGTTAATTACTTAGCCTTTACTAGTAGTTATCACCAACAAGATAAAAACGGCAAATGTGCCAACCGTTGGAAAGTACTAATCCCACTATCGACTAATATCGGTTATGAGCTTTACAGCAAATTAGCGCAAGGGCTAACGCTCCATCTAAACGCCGACAAAGCACAGACGAACTTACAACAGGGTTTCTACGCACCTAACAAGCTTACAAGCGATGCACCTTATGAAACTATTGTTTGCTTAGACCTAGCTGAATTTGACCCTACAAGCGATACAGAAGCGCTTACGAGGGATGCTCTTAACGCATTCAAGGTACACGAAGCAAAGCAGCAAGAAACGGCTAAGACTGCAACAGTCAAACCAAGAAAAGTAAGTGGTAGTGATGGACGCATTATCGAGTTGGTTGAACAAGCTTACGGACAGCAACTAGGAGCGATTATTCAACAGTTTGGCAATAAGCAAATAGGAAAACGATTTCTATCCCCTAACAGTACATCTGGTACGGCTGGGATAATCATTTTCACAGATGATAAAGGCAAAACTCGTGTTTACTCACATCATGGTGAAAGCGACCCGTTATCGCATTTAAATCACGGCGGCCATTCGCTTGATACGTTTGACGTGCTTTGCACTTTGAAGTTTGGCGGCGATGTGAAAAAGGCTATTGCACATTATGCCAATGAACTAGATCAACAAGGGCAAAAAGAAAGGCAGCGTATACATGCTGAAAGACTCGAAAGCCCATACCAAGGCGATCAAGAGTCTGTAAAGGCGATGTTTAATGCTGAACTACCTAAAACTAAAGATGTGAATATTTTAAACCCACCTGGACTAGCTGGGAAAATTTGTGAGTTTATCAAAGTTACAGCGAAGCGAGAGCGCCCCGAACTATACCCCCTTGCTGCGCTTCATTTAATGGCGTTGATTGGCAAAAACCGTGAAAGCGAATACACAAGCAAACTTAACTTGATGACGTTAGGTATTGCTGAAACTGCAGCAGGGAAAGAGGCAGCACAAAATGCAATTAAAACCTTAGCTAACAATGCCGGCAATTCTAAGTATATACATGGTAACGCAGGAAGTTTTAAAGAACTTATAACCAACTTAGTTGATGGTGATGGTGCTAGCCTTTACATCGTTGACGAGGTACACAGCCTGTTAGGGGCTATGAAAAATAAGAATGCGCAGACATACGAAACTAAGATGGAAGCGGAAATCCTCACTATGAGCGCTACCGAACTCTATTCTTTTAGAGGTATGGAAAAGAAACCATTAACAACAGAGTACAAAGCCAAGCTTGCATGGGCGCAAGCCGAACTTGAAAAAGCGCCAGAGGATGAAAACGAAGTTTGCAAGCTGGAATCATACAAAGAGCAATGCGAGAAAGTTCTTTCACACTTAGAAAATGGCTGGCCTAATCCTTTCTTTTCAATGATGGGGCACAGCGTACCCGATAGATTAGATTCTTTTGCTAATCCAGAGAACATAGCTAGTGGTCTGTTAGGGCGAATGCTGGTGGTTAGATGCCCCGACAATAGAGAGAAACTCAAGCGCGAAAAGCGTAACAAGTTACTAGAAGCTTCATTAAAAGACGAGATTCTTTATTCTATCGACCAAATACAATCAGACAGGCGGATTATTGGCGTTACTGATGAAGCGCACCAATTTATAAACGAGTGTATAGATTGGTATGACGAGGACGAGCAGCTAAACGACCCCGTGATTGGGGGCATTTACGCCAGAGCGCCAGAACAACTGATGAAAGTTGCATCTATATTAGGGTTAGACGGTGGCGAAATTAAGCTTAAACACGCCCAGTACGCCCACACTTTAGTTAAGAGTTCAGTAGAAGATATTAAATATTTGATACTCAAAGGCCATGCTAGCCGAACTGATGCAGAAGAAACCACCGTCTTACTAAACGCGAAGCAAACCATATTGCGAAATTGTAAGGGCGGTGGCTTAGCTCTAAGCAAGGTATATGAAAAGGTTAAAAGTTGTAGCGGCATTAAGGAACTGCAAGCCAAAGACGGCAGGCGCGACATTACACAGGAGTTAATAACACAGCTTATCGATACCAACCACTTAGAATTCAAAAAGGATAGGCGCAAAGAGCGCTACATCACGATAGCAGAGTATTAAGGGGCGTTTTGCCCCTTTTTTACTGAACTTTCTATACTTTCTAGTAGTTACTATAACGTACACCCCACGCATTTAAAGGGCTAAGGGCGAAGTTTCTAGAGAACGACACTTTAAAGATATAAAAGCAAAAAGAGAGAGGGAGGAAAAGAAAGAGATTTTTTGTATTTACTAGAAAGTTAAGGCTAAACCCATATAGGGCGCGGCTTTCACGTTATAGTTGTTTGTAGAAAGTTACTAGAAAGTTAGTTGTAAATAGAGGCTCAATTACTGGGGGAAAATTTTTAACCTATTTCAAGCCCTACCCTATCAAAACCAGCCAAATGCAGCCCATAACAGGCACCACGCCACCTAATTCTAATAAGTCGTACACATATAGACAATTTAGCCAGCCATAATACCTGCCAAAAAGGATATAATTACCCCATAGATACAAACCAACTAGGCAGGCAATACATGCAAGGTGAAACATTCAAAGCACAGTTATTCGCTGGCTTTATTATCGGGTTCGCTATTGGCCTGTCAGTTGTTCTTTTTTGTTTAGTGGTGATTTCAGCATGAGCAAGCAAACAACCCCACCAGAGGCATACAAAGCAGATTGGCTAAAGAGTATGGATAAGCGCACGTCTATCGCTAACGACCTGCAGCAACGCCATATAGCTTTATGTGATGACTTAGGCGGCATTGAAACACTTAGCTACCAGCAACGCGCATTAATAGACCGCTGTATCTTCCTTGAATATCACTTACAGCAAGAGGAAATGAAACTAGCCACAGGCGGCGAGTTCGACTCAGGCAAATGGGTACAGGCATGTAATAGCTTGAATGGCCTTTTCTCTAAGCTGGGCTTACAACGTCAGAAGCGCGAACTGTCATTGACTCAGTATGTAAAGGCTAAGGAATAGTATGAACATCATCGACACCATGACAGACCCACAGCTATTCGCTGAACAGTTTAGCGGTGATTGCTGGGATAACTGGCGCGTGTTGTTAAAGGCGTTCTATGCCCTGCCCCTTGATGATGTTGACCTACCCGTATACGAACAGTTAACAGCACGCAGAGAAGCCCCTACAACGCCGTTTAAAGAGCTATGGCTTGCTATCGGTAGACGTGGCGGTAAAAGTCAAAACGCCGCGTTAATTGCCGTATATGAGGCATTCTTTAACGATTACAGCGACAAGTTAAGCAAAGGCGAAGTAGCTACGACAATGGTTATTGCTGCAGACCGTAAACAAGCGCGTTCAGTGTTCCGATACATTAAAGGCTTGGTTGATTCCTGCCCTATGCTCAAACAAATGGTATTGCGTGAGAATACCGAATCATTAGAGCTATCTAACCGTTCAGTGATTGAGATAACGACAGCCAGCCACAGAAGAACCCGCGGTTATACCTGTTCATGTGTTATTGCTGATGAGGTGGCCTTTTGGATGACCTCAACAGAGAGCGCGAACCCAGATAAAGAGATTATCAACGCTTTGCGTCCGTCACTGGCTACGCTTGGCGGCAAGCTTATTGCCCTATCGTCACCGTATGCGCGTAAGGGCGTATTGTGGGAAGCGTACCGTAATTACTTTGGAAAGGATGACAGCAAGCGTGTACTAGTCGCACAAGCGCCCACAGAGCTAATGAATCCAACGTTAGACCGTGAAGTCATCGCACAGGCTTACTTAGAGGATGAAAGCGCGGCTAAGGCTGAATATGGGGCGCAGTTCAGAACGGACGTTGAAAGCTTCATAGGTTTTGAGGCAGTCGAAGCCGTAACGATACCAGACAGACGCGAATTAGCACCGGCAAGAGTGAACTTTTACATTGCCTTTGTGGATGCTGCAGGCGGTAGCGGTCAGGATGCTATGACATGCGCTATTGCTCACTTAGATAAACACACAAACAAACTGGTACTTGATGTTGTGCGCGCAGTTAAGCCCCCTTTCAGTCCTCAAAATGTAGTTGCTGAATTTTGCGACCTGTTCAAAGCATACGCCGTTAAGCGTGTGATTGGTGATAGATGGGGCGGCGATTTTGTACAAGAGCAATTTAGAGACCGTGGCATTCAATACACACCAAGCGAAAAGACCAAGTCAGAAATTTATGCGGAGTTGTTACCGCTTATCAATTCCGAGCGTGTAGAGCTATTGGACGTTAAACAGTTACGACAAGAGCTTACAGGCTTAGAGCGCCGCACCAGTCGCAGCGGTAAAGACTCAATTGACCATGCCCCAAATCAACATGACGACTTAATTAATAGTGCTGCAGGTGCGTTAGTCAACGCGGCACAAGTAAGAAAATTCATTCCTGGACTACCAATAGGATAAAACACCATGAATTACAGAACCGACCTTGCATATAAAGATGGAAACATCGTAGCCAATAACAAAGGTAACGCCGACACCAGAAAGCCTTTGCCAGAGTTGGCATTGTCCGATCGCTTATCCTCTAAAGCGTGGGGCGATTCTTCACAACAAGCATTGGCTAAGTACAAGCTGGGCGATCACCCTGCTATTAATTCAGCTATTAGCTTCCACAAGCAAATGGTAGAGACAGCAGAGCGCTTTAAAAATCGCCGTTCAAAGCAAAGCCCTAAAGATACTCAGTACACGCATTTACAAAAGCTGGATATTGATTACAACGCAGCCTTAAAACAACATGAGCAACGCATTAAGGCCGTACAAGTGAGCTTACTCGATGCACAGGTAAATGCTGCAAGCCAATTTAGAGAGAAGCTAGGCTTTACTGATAGAAATGCGCCAGAGTTACGCGAGCGAATTTATAACCTCGACAGTGAAACCCGTTCAAAAGTGATTAGCCAAGCTATTGAGGAAAAGGACGGAAATATTTTGTCAGCCGTTTTTGATGCTCACCCAATGCTATCAGGTATCGACAAAAATCAGCATAGCGCGTTTCAAGCTATGGCAATGAAGCGACACACGCCCGAACTTTATGAGCTAGACCAGCAAGCGGAAAAGCTTTTTCAACTGGTTAGTGGTTCATTCGATGATTTAACCAATATTACAGACACCATGACAGCTAAAGCGGTACTCACACAGTATGAGCGTGAAGTCGCAGAAGCCGAGCAATTATAGGAGCGCAAACCATGAAAGTTAAAAGCCCCCTTTTTAGTGATTCACTGTTCGATAAAAATCTAGGCTCATATGCTGATAAAGACGGTTTTACTAGCATTAAAGGCCAAATCAAAAAGCTAGGTTCGTTAATAGATGGTTTAAGTAGCATTAGAGAGAATCGCGACCCGTTTAAAACTCAGGCGCAAATTGAAATTGACTACAAAGCCAGTTACGAAAAAGCACAAGTAGCGGCTAAAGATTCATTGAATCGAACAATCAATACTATCGTTGCTATGCAGGATAGCGCACACGAAAAGATGCTAAGTACCACTAAGTTGAATCAACTATCACCACACGCGGCTGAAATACGCCAAGTATTGAGAAGTTTTGGCGATAGTGAAGAAGGCGAAGCAAAGCGAGAGGCGTTTCTTAGTAAAGCGGTGAGCAATGGCAAGGCCGATATTATTAACGCGATTATGAATACCCCCGCTGAATTATCTTTTCTCAGTGACACAAAGGTAAATAAGTTTGTTGGTCTGTTCATTGATACCTATGCGCCAGAATATAACGCAGAAATGGCAGCGATTAGCAAAGCAGAAGAAATGCTTAAACTTGCCCATGATGCGTATGTGAAAGATAGCGAAGCAATGCGCGATCCCACGCTTGAAGTTAAATCAGAGACCGAGAAACAACGGGCTGATGAGGCTGAAAAAGCATTTAACCAAGCTATGGCTAGTTAAAACAGGTTGTAAGTACAGTTATGCTTACCCATTGCTTAGTACAAAATAGATATAGAAAAGTAACCCGAGGGATTGCTTCCACAGGTGCGGTGGACGTATTGAACGACTTGCGTACTGGGGGATTAGGCGCAGAGTGCCCCCTATCTATTGAAACCCCGTCACCCTGCAACATTAAGGCAGTACCCAACTGTAAAATGGGTGCAGGGGTATACTTATGAACGTTACACCAGAACGGCGCATGTGGGGCGCAGCTTTAGCCTTGCTAATACAGGATGCAATCTTTTGGGTTGGCGATAAGAAGCAAAAGCAAGACCACCATAGAGAAGCATTTAACGATTTATGCTTTTGTGGTGAGTCTACCCGTCACTTATGCGCGGCGCTTGGTTACGACCCAGTTTGGCTAAGTTGGAAATTTAGGAAGTATGTAAAAACCATCATAACTTAGACAGTTTTTCTCTTAATTGCTCTATTTCTTTTTCGCAACTATCTACTAGGATTCGTGAAGCCTTTGCTCTATCACGGCCGTTAGAGGTTTTACTCCAAGCACTCGCAGATCTTTCAGCTTGTTCAATTTGCCTCGTTAACTGTTCTATACGATTTTCGATAGCTTCTCTATTCACATTGCAATCCTTTAGCTAAAACTAGCATGTAGCATAAAGTTTTTTTGAGTGAATAAAAATAAAAATCCGTTGGCAGGTTTTAAGGTAGGTTTTTTGCTTAATCGGGCTACAGCCCTTTAAAAATAAGGATATTGGTGCCCGGGGCCGGACTTGAACCGGCACGCTGTTACCAGCGAGGGATTTTAA
>JAKVBA010000085.1 GCA_022447525.1 Gammaproteobacteria bacterium | reverse complement strand
GTCTATTCGAATATGCCCAAGCTGCAGCTATAGTGAAAAGCTGACTGGCGGCAGCGAACATTCAACGTGTCCGCGTTGTGGCACCGCAAGCTGGGCGGGTATTCAACAGAAGTTCCCAGTACTACGATTAACGCAAGTTTACGCTAATACTTCTATTAAGGATGCGACGCTCGGGGATGATAAAGACACTCGAGAGCCTATTTTCTTCAACAAGCAAATGTTGGTAGACATTGACCCAGATGAGGTTGAGCTTGCCTATGCATTTAAGGATGAGGCGAAGCCGTTTGGTTTTGAGTTTGTTCGAAAGGCGAACTTCATTGAGGTGAACTTTGGTGAGAGCACCGCGGGTGATGACAGAGTGTTTTACGTAGCCGGTCGTGAATTAGAAAGGCCAGGATTCCGAGTATGTCGGGATTGTGGAACTGTTCAGCCACGAAATGGCGCTGCAGAACACCGACCTTATTGTAAATATGCTAAGGCCGAAGGTGATGAAGGCATAGAGCAGTGCTTATATCTGTATCGCGAATATACCTCAGAAGCCATTAGAATCATGATGCCCAACATGTCACTAGGCAGCGATGAGGAGCAAACAAACTCCTTTGTTGCGGCTATGCAGTTAGGCCTAAAAAAGCGGTTTGGTGGAAAGGTCGATCATTTGCAGATAATGGTTTCAGATCATCCAGTCCCTAATTCTGACCATCGTGATAAATACTTGGTGATTTATGACAGCGTGCCAGGAGGGACCGGCTATTTACATGAGTTATTAGCTGATCCCGTTAATTTGCTTGAAACATTTAAGGCGGCACAAACGGTTATGGCCGCCTGCGAGTGTCAAAATGCGGTGCCTGAAGTTGACGGCTGCTACAGCTGTTTGTATGCGTATCGTAACTCCTACGGTATGGAAAGCACGTCTCGGGTAGTGGCGCTTAACATGTTGAGTGAACTCTTAGACGGCGACAATACATTGGAGCCAGTTTCGCACCTTGGTAAAGTTAAGAAACATATATGGGAAGACAGTCAGCTAGAGGTGAAATTCCCAGAAGCCTTGAAGGCGCTGAATGGGAAAGAGCCTGTGAACTTTCAGAAAGTGTCGGTGAAACTGGACCTATTGAAAGGCAAAAAAGCCTATCATCTCACTATTGGCGAGCAACTGTATCGAGTTGAACTGCATGTAAAGCTTGGTAAGGCTGACGGTGTTAGTTATCCATGTGAGCCAGATTATGTGGTATATCCCGTTAAGACATCTTCCTCACTTAAACCTATAGCTATATTTCTGGATGGTTATGAGTACCATTTCGATAAAGTGCATGATGACCTGCTCAAACGACAAAGCTTATTATTGTCGGGCAAGTATTGGGTATGGTCGCTAAGTTGGTTCGATTTGGATCAGCAGTTCGCCGCGAACGAAGCGAAATTACCTAGTGCGTTCAAAGAGAAACAAAACGCTGCCATGTGGCAACTGGTGCAAAGGCATGCCGGAAATCTTTTATCGAGTCTGACTTTACAAGAACTCAAATCTTCAAACTTCAATCTCTTGGCTAAACTGCTGGCAACGACCAGCGAAGAAGAGTTTGCGAATCTGGCCAGCTTACAGATACTGGCTTTACTTGACCCAGCAAATCGAAACCCTGAAAAAGTCAGCGAATGGCAACAGTGGAGCCAGAATACACCTGCAGCCTTTCAAACGCACGTTGCTAGTTTGTCACCGACGATAGGGCAAATGGTTGAATGGCGTTCAGACGAGAGCAGCATTCAGCTGGGGATAGCTGCGGAAGACGCATTGATACAAAAAGCGCAAGCAAGTCACAGCATCGCAGTTATTCAGGCAAACTTGGTTAACAAAAGTTCGGAACAAACTAAGCAGCTCTGGTTAAAACTTTGGCAGTTGATGAACTGGGTACAATTTATCCCAAATTTGTATGCTGGGGACAAAACAGCGACTGAGAATGGTACGTTTGCACAGCTGTCTTGGGAAAGTGAATCTGAATACGTTGATGAGCAGTGGATGTTTGCTATTGAAGAAGCACTTGATGAAGCCAAACCACTGATGAAGGCGTTAGCCGAAGTAAATGTTGCTTTACCCATTCAGCAATTTGAATTGGTCAACGATAAAGGTGCTGTTATTGCTGAAGCAGAGTTATGTTGGCCAGATAGTAAAATTGTTGTTCTGTTGGATGAGCAAATGGAAGAAGCTCCAATGTTTGAAAAACAAGGTTATACAATACTGAAACTGGAAGATGAATACGACACCGTAGTAGCGGTGCTTAAGGATAGATTATGAGTGCAGAGCTAAAAGTTGCCTTTTCTGATTGGTATTTCAATGCGCTAACCAAGCTGCAGCCCAATACTCAGGCCAAAGTAAATCAGTCGATAATGAAATTGATGGCAAACCCTGATTTACCGGGTTTAAACCTTGAGAAGCTCAAAGTTTGTAAGGATGACAGCTTCCGTTCTTTACGCGTTGACCAGGCCTATCGCGTTATATTATCTGCTCAGGGGAATATCTTATTGCTTCTGTGGGTTGATCATCATGATAATGCGTATAAGTGGGCTGAAACACACAAATGTAAGATTAATGCAGAAAGTGGTGCCATACAGCTATTCGAAACTGAGCTCAAAAAAGAAACTGAGGTACCTGAGCAAGCCGACCCTAACGAATACCTTCCAGCCCTATTCGAGACCCTTAAAGATAAACAGTTGATGAAGTTAGGTGTACCTGAGGATCATCTTGCAGCTGTTCGCGGTATAAAGTCCGAAGAGCAATTAGACAAATTACAAGGCTTTTTGCCAGACGAAGCTTACGAAGGTTTATTCTTATTTCATGTGGGCCAGAGTTATGACGAGATTTTAACTGAACGCGAAGTTAATCAGGAAGAGCAGTTCAATACCACTGATTTTGAAGCTGCGCTAAAACGTTTACAAACACTCTCCAAATTCTCTGTAGTGAGTGGTGAGACAGAGCTGGAAGAGATATTAAGCGCTTCGATGGAGAAATGGCGCATTTTCTTACACCCATCGCAGCGCAGATTAGCCACGGGTGATAAAAATGGGCCTGTTCGCGTTTTAGGTGGTGCTGGAACCGGTAAAACGGTTGTTGCCATGCACAGAGCTAATTGGTTAGCAGCTAATCGTGTTAGGCCAGGTGAAAAAATACTGTTCACAACTTTCACGAAAAATCTTGCGCAAGACATTCACGATAACTTAAAGACGCTTTGTGGTGAAAGTTTGTTAAAGCAAATCGAGGTTGTGAATCTTGATCAGTGGGTGCGTTATTTCCTTCGTAAACAACAGTATGACTTTGAAGTGTGCTACGACCAAGATCAACTCAATTCGCTATGGAAAGAAGCATATCTAAACATGCCTGCGGAGCTGGATTTTAGCTTAGAGTTTTTTAAAGAAGAGTGGGAGCAGGTTATACAGCCTCAAGGCGTGACAACATGCGATGAATACAAACGTGCAAAGCGCATTGGCCGAGGTACTCGATTAAACAGAAAACAGCGAATCGATATCTGGAACGTGTTTGAAGCATACCGACGTTTGCTTACACAACATGGGCTTAAAGAAGTATCTGATGCCTATCGTGATGCGGCTGATTTTATCGCCTCTGCCGATAATCATATCGCATTGCCATATTCCAGTATAATTGTGGATGAAGCACAGGACATGGGCAGTCAGGCCTTAAAGTTAATACGTGCTATGGTGCCAGAAGGAAAAAATGACTTGTTTATAGTTGGTGATGCGCACCAACGGATCTATGGACAGAATAAAGTGGTGCTAGGCCAGCTCGGTATTAATATTCGAGGCCGCTCTGCAAAATTGAAAATAAACTACCGTACTACAGATGAAATCAGAAAATGGGCGACTAATTTACTTCATGGTCACCCTGTAGATGATTTAGATGGTGGTATTGATGATAACTCCCTATACAAATCTTTGACGCATGGTAGTGCCCCTGAGCACGTTCATCTGCATACCGAGGAAGAGCAGTGTAACTATCTCGCTGAAGTTGTTAAAACATCAGAATATCCTGCAGGGCACATTTGTGTTGTGGCTAGAACGAACAAAGAAGTGCAGAAAATTGCTGATGGATTAGCGCGGCGAGGAATTGAAACGCACATCATAAAAACAAGTGAAGCAGGAATTAAAGATAGCGCAGTTAGGCTTGCAACCGTGCATCGCGTTAAAGGCTTGGAATTTGATCATGTTGTGTTTGCATCCTTCAATGATGGCCTAGTTCCGCTAACGTGGGCAATGGATAAAACGGCTGATGAAGTGTCGAGAGAAGCGCATGAACTACTAGAGCGTTCATTGGTTTATGTTGCCCTTACTCGAGCTAAGAAGATTGCACAGTTGGTTTCTTATGGAGCGGCAAGCACTTTTGCATAGCTTTGTGGAGATAAATATTGTGGTATTGGCGAATAAGTTAACCGCTGCTTTGAAGCAAAGGAAGACATTTGTCATGTGTCAAAACAATGAAAGAAATCTCGGCCGCTATTTTCTCCCTCAGGGTTCTACTGATATGAGAAATGATCAATTGAAGCAACAAGCGAGAGATACAGAGTATGCAAGGACTGAAATGCTCGATATCTATGGAGCTTGTTCCGGCGGAGGTGATGAACCTGTATATATGGGAGACGGACTTTGGATAAGTTCAAATGGTCGCGTTAATGACTGGGGTAGATAAAAGCGTTTTTGAAAGAGTGAGCGTTCGAAAAATACGATTGTACTAAGAATATTTGAAATATTGAAATCTCAGTAGTTGACCGCACGGTATAACCTTGTTTACTGTGAAAGGATATCTAATAGTTTAAGTAAATCTGAGGTTTAGCATGTCAAATGGATTTGAAGCCGGCGTCCAGGTTCGATTAATAAGCGATCCTGGCCGGGAGGGGATACTTTCCGGCCAAACGCGAGATAGGCGTGGTGTTAAGATGCACTTTGTGCACTTTCCTGATTCTCCGACGTGGCTACGCGAAGAAGCGCTTGAACTACTAGATAGTGCTACTAATAATGCAGTGTCCATGCTCGAAAAAAAGCAATTCGGCAGGCTAGCTGACTACCGCAGAAACCTTACCTCTATTCAATTGTCAGGCAAGCTGGCAAATCTTATTTATTCCATGAATACAACGAACACGGAGTTTTATGCCTACCAGTATAAACCTGTTTTGTCGTTTTTAGACTCACCATCAAAAGGTATTTTAATTGCCGACGAGGTCGGATTGGGTAAGACCATTGAGGCTGGTTTGATATGGACTGAGCTTAGGGCAAGGTATGACACACGGCGACTTCTGATTGTTTGCCCCGCCATGTTACGTGAAAAATGGAAAGATGAACTGGCGTACCGTTTCGGCATAGAGGCTAAACTATTAAACGCTGATGAGTTAGCAAAAGAACTCTCGAGAGACAGACATTCAATACCACCTGGCCAGGCGATTGTGTGTAGCTACGATGGTATTAGACCTCCTCGCGCAAGTGGTAAAGAACAGGGCGTTGAAAGGGGCGCAAACAAGCTTTCGACATTGCTGGAAACCATGAGCGGTGAAGAGCCGCTTATCGATTTAGTAATATTTGATGAAGCGCACAAAATGCGAAACCCAGAAAGCGCGACAGCCAAATTAGGTCGACTACTTAGAGATGTAAGTGACAAGTTAATATTACTTTCTGCTACGCCCATAAATTTGCATAGCAACGATCTTTATCATCTTCTGAATATCGCAGATGAAGACACCTTCAGCGATGAAAATATATTTCCAGCAGTGTTAGACGCTAATGAGCCTCTCATCAATGCTCGCAATACAATATTAGATAGGCGTAAGCCGTGGCGCGAGACACAAGAAATTCTGATGGGGGCGCAATTTAACCCTCTACTAAGCGAAAGTCAGCAGCTAGCAAATTTGGTGAGTGAAGAGGTAAATGAAGACTCATTAGACGATGCTGAGCGTATTAGAATTGCTGACAAAATCGAGCGTTGTAATCTCTTATCAAAGGTAGTAACGAGAACAAGAAAAAGAGATGTAAAAGAACTTAGAGTGATCCGCGAAGCCGTTGCGCCACAAATTGACATGACCGAGCAGGAACAAGACCTGTATTTGAAAGTGACTAATGTTGTAAGGCAACACGCGCAAGATTTAGATATCAGTGAAGGCTTCTTACTTGCCACACCTCAACGACAATTATCCAGCTCAATGTATGCTGCTGTAAGATCTTGGCAAAAACGTTCGATGTCTTTCAAAGCGTCTGCGTACGAAGACTTAGGTATTGAGGTAGAGGAAGAAGAACGTGGCACCTTGTTAGAAACGATTATTGAAGAAGTGTTGCCAGAGGTAGATTCAAAGTTACTTCGCGATAATGACAGTAAATTTGATGCTTTTTTAAATGTGGTTTCGCAGTACTTTAATGATTTTCCATCTGAAAAAATCATCGTTTTTTCCTATTTCCGGGAAACTCTTAGGTATCTTTCAGATCGATTGAGCGAGTTAGGTTTTTGCAATGAAGTTTTAATGGGGGGAATGAAAGAGTCGAAGCAAAGCATCTTAAACCGGTTTAAAGAGAACCCTGAGTGTAAAATTTTGCTCGCCTCTGAGGTTGCCAGTGAAGGTGTCGATCTTCAGTTCTGCCAAGTCTTGATCAACTACGATTTACCGTGGAACCCCATGAAGATAGAGCAGCGAATTGGTCGTATTGACCGTCATGGGCAAAAAGCAGAAAAGATAAAGATATTTAACTTTTGCTACGACAATACCATTGACCAAAGAATATATGAGCGGCTGTTTCAGCGGCTCGATATCTTTCAGCGAGCCCTTGGTGATATGGAAGCCATACTGGGCGAACAAATATCACAGTTAACCAGACAACTCTTCTCATTCAAGTTAACGCCTGAGCAAGAGGAGGCGAGGATAGAGCAGACCTCACAAGCTATTGAAAGGCTTCGCGCTGAAGAAAATGCATTGGAAGAGCAGGCGTCAAACCTTATTGCTCACAGTGGACATATATTAAATACGGTGAAGGCAGCACATGAATTTAGTAAGCGGATCACCGAGGCAGACCTTGTCATTTACGTTAAGGACTACTTGGAAAAGCATGTAAAGGGCTTTCAGTTTATCTGCGAAGACGAGAACACCAACGAATACAAAATTAAGTTACCTGGTGATGTAAGTGCAGAATTAGAGCAGTTTATTCAAAAACGCAAATTACATGGTTTAACAAACTTGAGTAGCGGCCATGTGGTCACCTGCGTTTTTAATAACAACGTAGTAGCACCTTCGGGCAAAAAAGAAGGTATTAACCAAACTCATCCCTTTATTCAATTTATTAGCTTCAAACTTAAAGAGCTTAAAGAATCGTTTGTGCCCTTAGTTGCGCTTCGTGTTGATGTTGAAGAGCTACCTGGAGTACCGGTAGGTGAGTATGTTGCTTCGATAAAGCGTTTCAACTTTGAAGGGTTGCGAATTGAAGAGTCTTTAGTTTCTCGAATAGTTAGGGTTGAAGACGAAAAGCTGCTTAATTCAGAACAATCACAAGAAATTACTAACTTACTGCGTTTTAAAGGTAAAGACTGGCTGGAAGCAAGAGCTGAAATTGATGTTGCGCATTTCCAACAGGCTTTTGACTTATGTGATGAGTTATTGGAAGACGACTTTGAACGAGAAGAAAAGGCTAAAACCGCAGAGAACGAAGACAGAGTTAACTTACAGATTACAACTGCTAAAAAACACTTTGAAAGACAAATTGCCAGCCTAAAGGAAGTGCTTTGGCGGCATGAGTTAAATAACCGTAAAGGCCTAATTAAAGCTACCGAGGGGCGTATTAAGAAGGCTCAAGAGAGGTATGACAAGCGGCTTTCTGAGTTAAAAGCGAATAAGTCATTAAACACTTATCATGAAGACGTATGCCACATAGCTTTGAGTGTGATTTAGAAAATTAGTTTTACAGTTATACAAGGAAGTAACATGAAAAAGACATGGCAAGATGACCTGGAAGAGTGGAAAAAAAGCGGTGTATTTCCAAGTGTCAAAAAAGATAGCGTTGAGGTTAAAGTTAAGAAGCGGAAAACGTTGGATTCTTCAAGTGAAGCTAACGTAGTTAAAAACAAAGATAAAGCTGGCCTCATCAGTACCAAAGAGCCTAATAGACAAGCGCGACGCAGGAAGCAGCATGCAAAAAGGAAAAAGCAAAAGGCGCAATACAAAAACGAGCCTCTTGACCTCATCGGCCCTGCTGTGACTGCAGTTAAGTCTGATACTGTTTTAAAGGTCATACCTAAGAAAATTGAAGTCGCTGAATTTAGTGAACTACATAAGCCTGATAGAAATGGCTTAGAGCGCTTTGAAATTAATGAGGCGAGCATAGAATCAGTAAATTGGGTCGCTGATGACAAGTTTACAGGAAGAAACGCTGACTTCTTTATTGGACTAGACTTTGGTACCGCTTTCACAAAAGTTGTGATAGGCGTTGAAGGCACATCTTATGTATTAAAGCTATCTCCGAACGATGGGTTACAGCCCTCATCTATTTTCATCGCTTCTGATGGGAAGTGTTCACTTCACAAGAAAAAGGGGGGCACTTTATACACAGATTTAAAACTCCCCATTCTTACCAAAAACGCAGCAGAAGAAGACTACGGTTTGGTAATAGCATTTCTTGCGCTGATATTTATTGAATGCAGGCAGTGGTATTCAACATCTCACCTTACTGACTTGAGCCCTGACTGGTTTGTAAATGCGGGACTACCTACACAATCTTATGAAGATGAGCGATTGAAGGCTGAATATTGCAAACTCATCAAGGCTGCTTGGGCTCTGAGTTATTGTGAAGTTGTTTCGTATCAGGCTGCAGTTAGTCTTTTCCGTACTATAAGAGACAAATATGTACCTGAATACGCATATTTTGATGATGAGCGAATCAATTGTTTTCCCGAATTCGTAGCCCAAATTACCGGGTATGTGCGTTCGCCTAGACGTCGCAAGCATTCACATCTTATCGCTGATGTTGGAGCAGGGACTTTAGATGTTTCCTTATTTACTGTTAAAGAGAATTCTGGTGATTGGCTTTTCAGAGTGCATGACAGAAGTGTTGAAACCTTAGGTGCAGATTTCTTAAGTAAGCACCGCAGCTTACACATTGAGGCTGCGAAAAATGTTGAAACTTACAAATTTACGACGTCAGGTACATTAGCCAACTCGTTAAAAACCACTTTAGATGAACTAATACTCGTTGATGAGCCTTTTAAAGCAAAAGTAAATAATTCCTATGCGACTAGGGTTAGAGCACTTGGCGTGCCAGCAAGCAAAATATTAGAAGATATTGTTATTTTTGTTTGCGGGGGGGGGAAGTTCAGATTATCTATACAGCGAAGCAATGAAGCTAATAGAGGATTACTATCCAACTGAAATCGCCCAAATTCCTAAACCAGATAGGTTGATGAGCGACTTTAACTTAGACGAAGACTACCATCGCTATTCCGTTGCCTATGGTTTGTCGCATGATCACTATGATATCGGTGCATGCATTCAACAACATATTGAATCACTAGAGCCTGCCAATATTAGCAAAATCGAAACACAAGGTAGAAAAAATAGGGAGGAGCTCTATAAGAGCTAACAGGGGATGGAAAGTAAATTAAAAGTGCCCTATGGATTAGATACTTCCGGCCAACTAGTTTCTGCAGCAATAGCTGAGAAAGATAAAACCTACTTTTGTCCTAACTGTAATTCACAGTTAGTGCGACGGGCTGGCGAAGTAAAAGTAAAGCACTTTGCGCACCCGTCGTCATCCAATTGTAGCCAAGAATCTATATTACACATCACGGCTAAGAAGCTGATAGAGTCTGTCATACGCTCAAATTCACTGTCTAAAATAGAGGTAACTCTTCAGAATAACTGTTATCAGTGTGATGTTGAGTTCAATACGAAGCTGCCTTTTGGAACCTTCACCAGTGCCGCATGCATGTTCCGGCCCATTCCGATCACCCATTTCGGCTCAATCCGATCACTGATTT
>JAKVBA010000084.1 GCA_022447525.1 Gammaproteobacteria bacterium | reverse complement strand
GGGGTTGAATGGGGTTGAATGGGGTTGAATGGGGTTGAATAGGGTTGGCGGCTGGGGTTGATAGGTGCTTCAACTGACAAATTTGGGCATTGGGCCGTTGTGGGGGCCGTGTGGTATCGGAGGAGACTAGCGGGGGTTGTCTAGTCTCCTCTGGTCGGGTGATCTTTTATTGCTGAAATTGCGTGGTCAGGACTGTGATTTGCTCAGTACCCAAACGCCCATACAGGTTAAAGTTATGCCGGCTAAATGGTAAACAGTAAATTGTTCAGCGAGAATGTTCACAGCAAAAATAGACGTGAAACCGGGCCCTATCATGGCAACAATGCCGGTTCTATTTGCACCTATTCTGGCTACAGCTGAAGTGGTAAAAAAGGTCGGGATGACAGTGCAAAATATAGCAATAATAAAGATCCACAAAAGACTTTCTTGCGTTACATTCGGCTGTGAGATTGATTTTGCTATGCTGTAATGTACTAGAATAGCCGCGCTCGCACTGATTAGGGCGATTGATGTAAAAAGTCTCGCCCCCATTTCTTTGATTAAAGCTTTGCCGAAAAGAAGATAAATCGAAAAACAGGCAGCGCAGGCAAGAATAATAGATGAGCCTTTGATTACGTCGCTTCCAAAGGATTGCAAGTCATGTCCAAAAATTATAAACACGCCAGAGTAGGTAATCGCTAAGGATACTAATATTGGAACGGTGATTCTTTCTTTGAAAAACATTGCGCCGAAAATGACAACAAAAGTTGGATATACATAAAGCACCATTCTTCCGAGTTGCGACGACACGTATTGTAGCCCCACCAAGTCTAAAAAGCTGGCGAAATAATATCCAAACCAACCCACAATCGATGTCTTAACTACATTCGCTAGGGTCAGCCTTGATCTCAGTTCAGCGTCACGTAGCAACCAAATCAGAATGGCTGTGTAAATCGGTAATGAAAACAACATTCGTAAACCAATCAACGTCGTGGGATCTGTTCCCTGTTGGTAAACTAATTTTACAAATATAGGTCTTATTGCAAAAAGAGCTGCGGAAGCGATCGCGAACATATAGCCAGCAAAGGCAAGTGATGGTTTGTTTCTTGTCATCTAAATTTAATTGTGTTGTCTTTAATCTCGTTTTGTGGTCCCAAAACTCGATCAAATTGACCTATTTTTAATGCTCTCTTTTGGGCCAGTTGGTGGATTGCCCTCAGATTAGGTCAAAAGTCCCTAATTTTGTGTATTTGTTGACTATGTTCGGCTATCTAATCTATTTAAAAACAGCTATCATTTTGCCCGCTTTTCAAACGCGACCTTACCACGATCGGGTTTGAATTGTCTGAGGAGAATGGTCTCCATCGAAAGCTCTAAATTTGAATCAAAGGTTAGATAAATGAATGTACATGAGTATCAGGGTAAAGAGATCCTGAGGAAATACGGAGTAGTGACCCCCAGGGGCATTCCTGCGTTTTCGGTAGACGAGGCTGTGGCGGCGGCTGAAGAACTTGGTGGCAATGTATGGGTGGTAAAGGCTCAAATACACGCGGGTGGTCGCGGTAAAGGTGGTGGTGTAAAAGTTGCAACAAGTCTTGAGCAAGTTCGTGAATACGCGGACGCTATTTTGGGTATGCAGCTAGTGACGCACCAAACTGGTCCAGAAGGCAAGCAAGTTAACCGCCTGTACATTGAAGAGGGTGCGGATATTGCTGATGAGTTATATGTTGGTGCATTGGTGGATCGTGAGACTCAAAAAGTAGTTTTAATGTGCAGCTCAGAAGGTGGCATGGATATTGAAGAGGTGGCCGAAGAGACGCCTGAGAAGATCTTAAAAATTTTCGTTGACCCAACAGATGGGCTAGACCGAGCTGAGGCGGAAGACGTTTGTGAAAAGATGGGCATGCCGAAAGAGGCAATCAAAGAAGGCGCTGACTTCCTTGAGGGGCTATACGAGGCGTTTGTTAAGTCTGATGCGTCACTTGCAGAAATTAATCCACTTGTTGTAACTGGTGATAAAAGTGTTATCGCATTGGATGCCAAATTTAATATTGATTCGAATGCATTGTATCGTCAGCCAGAAATCGTCGAATATCGTGATCTAACTGAAGAAGACGCGAACGAGATCGAAGCATCAAAGTGGGGTCTTTCTTATATTTCTCTTGATGGCAACATAGGCTGCCTTGTTAATGGTGCCGGTCTAGCGATGGCTACCATGGATATCATTCAGCTTTACGGAGCTGAGCCGGCTAACTTCCTTGATGTCGGCGGTGGCGCAAACAAAGAACAAGTAACCGAAGCATTTAAAATCATGTTGGCAAACCCAAAGGTTGAGGGCATCTTGGTGAATATATTCGGTGGCATCATGCAATGCGATGTTATTGCAGGTGGTATAGTCGCTGCGGCTCAAGAAGTTGGCTTGAATGTGCCGCTTGTTGTACGTTTAGAGGGCACAAATGTTGAGCAAGGTAGAAAAATTCTTGATGACTCAGACGTAAAACTACAAACAGCCAGTACCATGGCCGAAGCAGCCGAGAAAATCGCTGCTGCAGTAAAAGCTTAAGAGGTAACGAATATGTCTATTTTAATCAATAAAGATACGCGAATCGTTACTCAGGGTATTACTGGTAACACAGGTGAGTTTCATACAACGCAATGTCTTGACTATGCGTTTGGTAAAGATTGTTTCGTGGCTGGTGTAACCCCAGGTAAAGAAGGTCAGAGTGTTCAAGGTGTGCCAGTTTACAACACAGTAAACGACGCGAAAGAGCAGCACGGCGTTAATGCATCGGTAATTTATGTGCCACCACGTTTTGCAGCGGCGGCGATTGATGAGGCCGTAGACGCTGAATTAGACTTAGTAATCTGTATTACTGAAGGTATTCCGGTTGCGGATATGATTAAAACTCGTGATCGTATGCGTAAAATGAACAGCAAGACCATTCTGGTTGGGCCTAATTGCCCGGGCGTTATCACACCTGAGGAAGTTAAAATTGGCATCATGCCCGGTTATATCCACAAGAAGGGTAGCATTGGTGTGGTGTCTCGATCTGGTACGTTGACTTATGAAGCAGTTCATCAATTAACTCAATTGGGGATGGGGCAGTCTTCATGCGTTGGTATCGGTGGAGACCCTGTAAACGGGATGAAGCACGTTGACGTAATGAAAATGTTTAACGATGATCCTGAAACAGAAGCCGTAGTTATGTGTGGTGAAATCGGTGGTACGGACGAAGAAGAATGCGCGGCTTGGATCAAAGAAAACATGACTAAGCCCGTGGTTGGCTTCATTGCTGGTGTGACTGCACCTCCAGGAAAGCGTATGGGTCATGCTGGTGCGATTATCTCCGGAGGTCAAGGCACGGCTCAATCAAAGATTGATGCATTAAAAGACGCTGGTGTGCACGTCACTGTTAATCCATCTGAGATGGGTTCTACTTTGAAGGCGGCTCTAAGTTAATGTCAAAGTTTAGGTAACGGTATTCATATGTTAGGTACAAACTAGTTACCGACTCGTAAAAGCCGATCTAATTTTTAGATCGGCTTTTTTTTCGCCTGTAAAACATATTTAAACCGATAGAGTATAAAGTGCATCATTTTATGTTTGATATCGATGGGACGCTGGTCGAATCGTTTGACTTCGACGAACGTTGCTTTGTCGACGCTGTTTTTGAAGTTACTGGAAAATCAATTGATGGGAATTGGCAAACATACCCTCACGTGACCGATCGCGGCTTGTTGAAAGAATTTATTGTTCGATACGATTTAGATTTTACTCTGTCGGATTTAGAGGCAAGAGTGAAGCCTGTTTTTATTGAAGGTATTCGACAAAGTATAGAGAGCAAAGGTGTGACGCCATTGCCTGGTGCCGTGGACTTTTTTCAAGAATGTCTGCGAAGTAAACATGTACAAGTTAGTTTGGCAACAGGAGGATGGTCTTCGACTGCAAGGATGAAGTTGCTGAGTGCTGGATTTTTGATCAATGAAGTTACTCTTTCTTCTTCGGATGATCATTTCGATCGCAAAGAGATAATGCGACTCTCAGAAAACAGAGTCAGTAACTTGTCAACTAAGCCCAAACAACCCATAGTTTACTTTGGTGATGGGCAATGGGATCAAGACGCTTGTGAACAGTTGGGGTATCAGTTCATTCAGGTCGGCAGGCGATTTCAAGGTAGGCATCAACAAGTAGATGATTTCGTTAATGCTGAAAAAATAATGGGGCTCATCCAAGTTTAGATGAGCCCCAAGAAGAGGAGTGAGGAACTGCCTTTGATATTTGTAAGTGTTGACTATCTATACTGAGCCAGCTCTTTTCTGGCAACTTGCATTCTATGGACTGCATCAGGTCCATCAGCAAACCTCAAAGTACGCATCTGCGCATACATCATGGCTAGTGGTGTATCTTGTGATACACCCGAGCCACCAAACATTTGCATTGCCTCGTCAATTACTTTTAAAGCCATATTTGGGGCCGCGACTTTGATTTGAGATATCCATGGTGCTGCAGCCGATGGATCGCCTTGATCCATCATCCAAGCCGCTTTTAGACAAAGCAGTCTTGCTTGCTCAATACCGATTCTACAATCAGCAATAATGTCGTAGTTGGCGCCAAGTTTTGCCAATGGTTTGCCAAATGCCGTGCGTGTCATTGATCTTTCGCACAGTAACTTCAGTGCTCGCTCGGCCTGACCGATAGCGCGCATGCAGTGATGAATACGCCCAGGCCCGAGACGACCTTGGCTGACTTCAAAACCGCGGCCCTCACCTAAGAGGAGAGCGGATTTAGGGATTCTGACATCTTCAAAACGAATATGCATGTGTCCGTGTGGAGCATCATCGTGACCAAATACCGTCATGGCTCGCAGTATTTCAATTCCAGGTGTGTCCGCGGGAACAACGAACATAGAGTGGCGAGCATGCCTTGGAGCTTCTTCACCAGCTGTTTTTGCCATCAAGATATAAACTTCGCAGCGCTTATCACCCGCACCAGAGGACCAATATTTCTCCCCATTTAAAACGTATTCATCACCCTCTAACTTTGCTTCAAATTTCAGATTTGTGGCATCTGAAGAGGCAATGTCCGGCTCTGTCATTAGATAAGCAGAGCGGATCTTACTTTCAAGTAGCGGCTCTAACCAGCGCTCCTTATGCTCCTGGGTGCCATATCTCTCCAACACCTCCATATTTCCAGTATCGGGTGCCGAACAATTAAACACCTGCGGGCCTAATACACTCCAACCCATTTGTTCTGCTAGGTGGGCATACTCTACTGTGGAGAGCCCATAACCTCTCTCGGAGTCGGTTAGCCAGAAATTCCATAGGTTTTGCTCGCGCGCTTTCGTCTGTAAACCCTCAAGAATTTCGGTCTGTCTTGGGTTTAGGTCCCATCGATCAGCGCCGTCTTTACCAATCTCTTGATGAAACTCTTCATCAGCGGCGATGACGTCCTCTTGCATAAGTTTGGTTACTTTTTCAAGAATTGGCTTTAGTCGTTCGGTCACTCCCAAATTCATTTCCATTAGGTGCTCCATTGATTATTTATTATGTCGGCAACAGTTTAGATTATATTAATTGAATAACAATCAAAGACTTTTCACAGTTCCTGTTAGTTGCATTCATTATTTCGGTTGATAAGTTGAGCAATATTTTTCGCGCCTATCCTCAAGATCACCCAATTTATGACCTGAACGCGATAATATGTCTGGCATGAAAAGTATTAAGAAAGGCGGGCTGAATCGACGCGTTAGTTTGGGTTTGGCTGGTGCTAAAGGTGGATTGGGATTGCTGCAGGCAAAGGTCTCAGGCATTTTTTTACCTCAAGAACAGAAAAAAGCACACGCTGAAGAAGCGCTAGAGAGAGAAGCATTGAAATTTGTCGCCCACCTTGGTGAGCTAAAGGGTGCTTATGTGAAAATTGGGCAAATGTTGGCACTCTATGGTGAGCATATTTTGCCGAAGCAGGTCACCGATGCACTACATACTCTTGAATCATCGACGCTGCCTTTAGATTGGGAGGTGATTGAGCCCGCGATTGAAGATGAATTAGGGCCGGATGCAACAAAGCTATTAGCTATTGAACGTAAAGCAATGGCGGCGGCCTCATTATCACAGGTACATTGTGGATCGATCGGAAATGAAGCCATTTGTTTTAAGATCCAGTACCCTGGGATTACTGATGCAATTGAAGATGACTTCAAAAACGTGATTCAAATGCTGTCTTTTGCAAAGTGGATTAAGTCAGGCAGACAAATGGAGCAATTAACTAAGGATCTTAAAGAATACCTTTTGAAAGAGGTGCGATATTCGTACGAGTTGATGATTGCTGAAGAGGTCAGCAGTCTGATTGACGATAACAGATATAAAGTTCCTAAGTATTTCCCTGAGTATTCATCAGACAAGATACTGACAATGGAATATGTAAACGGATTCGACGTCATGGACCAAGAGGTTCAGCAATTGAGTCAAAGAAGGCGAAATAGACTCGCCGAAGCAATGCTAGAGTTATTCTTCAAGGAGGCATTCGAGTGGAATCTGATGCAAACAGATCCTAATTTTGGTAACTACCGAGTTTTGATTGATCAGAGTGGCAATGAACAGGATCGTCTTGTTCTGCTTGATTTTGGCGCAGTACATGAGTTGACACCTGCGTTCTCTAGATCTCTAAAAAAGACAATCTTAGCCGCGCAAGATCAAAATGAGGCGTCAGTGATTGAAGGCTTGATTAAGCTAAATTGTCTTTCAGAAAATAGCTCAAAATTAGTGCAGGAGTCCTTTTCTCGATTTTGTATTTATATTTTGGAACCGTTTAGAAAATCTTTTGAGGATGTTCCGAAATATGCCCTCGCCAATGAGGTTTATGATTGGAAACATTCGCGCCTACTAAAGCGAGCAGGCAAACTTGGGAGTCAGCAGGCTTTGTTGAAAGGTTTTCAGATACCACCACCCGAATTTATGTTGATGGTTCGAAAATTAACCGGGGTGTTTACCTTTGTGGCAGCTCTTGGAGCAAGAACGCGAAGCTATCCCGTCCTTGCCAAATATCAAGCCGACTAATCGTTTCTATGAGGTCAGCAACTTTATAGTGAAGGGAGGTTTTTAAAGCAAAAGAATGCTAGAGTATCGGTTGATACAAAGTGAGTTTAAATGACCGAGGAATAAACTTGGCAGACAAAAAGCGTGCCCTGATTACCGGGGTGACAGGACAAGACGGGTCTTACTTGGCAGAACTCCTGTTGGGTAAAGGTTACGAAGTACATGGTATCAAGCGAAGGTCTTCCTCGTTTAATACGCAGCGTATTGATCATATCTATCAGGATGTACACAAGAGCGATAAAAACTTTATCTTGCACTACGGCGACTTGACAGATTCGTCAAACTTAATCCGTTTGATTAGTGAAATACGTCCCCACGAGATCTATAACCTCGCAGCTCAGTCTCACGTTGCCGTCTCTTTTGAGTCTCCCGAATATACCGCCGATGTCGACGCGTTAGGAACTCTGCGGTTATTGGAAGCCATCCGGTTTTTAAAGCTCGAGAATCATACTAAATTTTATCAAGCGTCCACATCAGAACTCTATGGCTTGGTACAAGAAATACCTCAAAGTGAAACAACGCCTTTCTACCCACGTAGTCCATATGCGGTCGCCAAGCTATATGCCTATTGGATAACCATCAATTATCGTGAGGCTTACGGCATTTATGCCTGTAATGGAATTTTATTTAACCATGAGTCTCCCAGAAGAGGAGAAACGTTTGTTACTAGAAAAATCACCAGAGCACTGGCTAATATTTCTCAGGGAATAGAGCAGTGTCTATATCTCGGTAATATGTCGGCCCTACGGGATTGGGGGCATGCTAAGGATTACGTCAAGATGCAGTGGCTTATGCTGCAACAAGATGAGCCAAGAGATTTCGTTATAGCGACGGGTAAACAAATTTCAGTCAGGGAGTTTGTTCGAATCGGCTGTGCGGAAATTGGAATTGAAATTGAGTTCTTTGGGGAAGGCCTCGACGAGGTTGGAAGAGTGGTTAAGGTCGACTCAGATATTAGTCCTGAGATCGAATTAGGGCAGGAAATTGTTAAGGTCGATCCGAGATATTTTAGGCCTACCGAAGTTGAGTCCCTATTGGGTGATACCTCTTTGGCTAAATCCGAGTTGGGTTGGGAGCCAGAAATCAGCGTTGAAGAGCTCTGTGCAGAGATGATCGCTGAAGATTTGGATCAAGCAAAACGAGACGCGCTTCTTAAAAGACATGGATACGAAGTGCCTGTCACCAAAGAGTAGACATGAAAAATAAAGTTTTTGTTGCTGGACATAATGGCATGGTCGGTTCAGCAATTGTTAGAAAACTAAAGAAACTCGAAAATGTAGAGCTAGTGGTTGCGACTAGAAACGAGTTAGATCTGACCGATAGACATCAGCTGAATCAATTTTTTGCCGAACATAATATTGATCAAGTTTATCTGGCTGCCGCTAAAGTGGGTGGTATTCACGCGAACAACACATATCCCGCAGACTTTATTTATCAGAACCTTTCCATTCAAACCAATGTGATTGATTCTGCTTACAGGCATGGTGTATCTAAGTTACTATTTTTGGGGTCCTCCTGCATTTACCCAAAATTTGCGGAGCAGCCCATGTCTGAGGAGTCGTTGCTAAAGGGTATGTTAGAGCCCACCAATGAACCGTATGCAATAGCTAAAATCGCCGGTATAAAAATGTGCGAATCTTACTCTCGGCAGTACGGTGTTGACTACAGATCTGTGATGCCTACAAATCTGTACGGCCCCAATGACAATTTCCATCCAGAAAACAGTCATGTAGTTCCCGCATTGATGCAACGTTTTCACAATGCTATGAAAAACAATGCTCAGAACGTTTTGGTCTGGGGAACTGGTAATGCAAAGCGCGAGTTTTTGCATGTGGATGATATGGCTGCTGCGTGTCTTTACGTGATGAACGCGTCGACTGAAAAATTAAACGAGTTTATGACGCCCATGAACTCTCATATAAACGTTGGGACTGGCAAAGACTGTTCCATCAAAGAGCTGGCTTTGTCTATGGCGAGGGTTGTTGGTTTTAAAGGCGATGTAATTTTCGATTCGTCCAAACCAGACGGTACGCCACGAAAGCTACTTAATGTGGATAGATTAGATAAGCTTGGTTGGCAGTCCTCGATAGATCTCGAGTCGGGGCTTTCTAGTACTTACAATTGGTTTTTAGAGAATTATGACGCCCTTAGAAAGACTTAGTAGCCAATCGAAGTCAATGTCTGTCTTTAATATTAATTTGATGTTTACGAAATGATACCTGTTATTTTATCCGGAGGGTCAGGCTCTCGAATGTGGCCGTATTCGAGGTCAATGTACCCTAAACAGTTTTTGCCCCTTGTTAATGATGAATCGATGCTTCAAAACACGGTTCAACGTCTCTCTGGTTTTGAGGCTCTCGATTCTCCTATTGTTATTTGTAATGAATCCCATCGATTTATGGTTGCTGAGCAACTACGTGAAATTGATATTGCACCCGAAGCGATACTGCTGGAGCCAGTGGGAAGAAATACCGCACCAGCAATTGCTCTAGCCGCATTGCATGCTATTCGCGAAGGGGAAGATGCCGAACTTTTAGTTCTACCTTCAGACCACGTAATAGAGAAAGTCTCTGTCTTTCATGATGCAATCGAGGTGGCGCTCAAGCAAGCCAAGGCAGGAAAGCTGGTAACTTTTGGGATTCAACCTGAATACGCCGAAGTTGGATACGGTTATATCAAGTCAATTGGCAATGGCTTGAGTAGGCAAGTAGTCGAGTTTCTTGAAAAACCAGATTTAGAGTTGGCCGAGCAATATGTTGCCAGTGGTCAGCACTATTGGAATTCAGGCATGTTTCTGTTTAAAGCCTCAGCGTTCATTGAAGCACTAAAACAATACAGGTCAGATATTTACTCTCAAGTAAAAAAAGCCTACGAAGGCGCAGTTGTAGATCTTGATTTCGTCAGGGTCGATAATGATGCGTTTGAGAGATGTCCATCCGACTCTGTTGACTATGCGATTATGGAGCCTGCTGCAGAGTCTGAAAGCGTTGTGGTTGTGCCTCTTGATGCTGATTGGAATGATGTTGGTTCTTGGTCTAGTCTTTGGAGTATTTCAAAAAAAGATGTTAATGGTAATGCGACGAAGGGCGACGTCATAACGCATGAGACGACAAACTCGTATATTCAAGCTCAAGGCAAGCTTGTCGCAACTGTTGGTGTCTCTGATTTAGTCGTGGTTCAAACCGATGACGCAGTGCTGGTTGCGGATAAAAATAGTGTCCAGTCAGTAAAAAATATCGTTTTAGAACTGTCGGCGAGTTCAAGAAGTGAAGCTCAGAATCATAGGAAGGTATATCGACCATGGGGCTATTTTGATTCACTAGACAAAGGTGACGGATTCCAAGTAAAGCGTTTAGTTGTCAATCCCGGCTCTAAATTATCGGTTCAAAAACATCACCATCGAGCAGAACATTGGGTTGTAGTCAGTGGAGCTGCGAAAGTTCGTAATGGCGATAACACTTTTTTGCTAACCGAGAACGAATCTACCTACATACCTATTGGTGAAATTCATTCTTTGGAGAATCCAGGCACAGTGCCTCTAGAGATTATTGAAGTTCAATCAGGTGGGTATTTGGGTGAAGACGATATTGTCAGATTGGAAGATAACTACGGAAGAGTCTAGTCCTTAGAAGGCCACAATTTAGGAATCTGCGACGTTAAAAAAATATTTTCATAAAGAGGTTGACGTAGGAATTTAAATCGCTAGAAT
>JAKVBA010000083.1 GCA_022447525.1 Gammaproteobacteria bacterium | reverse complement strand
CGTGATCGAAAGCCATTTTGGAAATTTTGGGGTTCTGAGAATCAATACTCTAAAGAAAAAGTATCCGGAGATTTAGAAACTTTAAAAAGCTTTTATCAAGATCAGGGCTTTTTGGACTTTCAGGTTTTGTCAAATCAGGTCAGTATTTCTCCTGAAAAAGACGGTATCTTTCTGACTATTAATATCCGCGAAGGTGAACGTTATTCGGTATCACAATTCGTTTTGAATGGTCGGCTTATCGTTCCAGAGGAAGAGCTTCTTCCTTTAGTATATATCGCACCAGGAAGAACTTATTCGCGTCGCGATGTCGACAATACAGTTGAAATCATCCAAAGTCGACTTGCCGAAGAGGGCTATTCATATGCCGAAGTCGTGCCTGTTCCTGATGTTGACCGGGTAAATAATACGGTATCTTTTTCGATTAATATTAAGCCTGGGCGTCGAGTATATGTGCGCAGGATCAACGTTATTGGAAATAAACTGACCAATGATAACGTGATTCGTAGAGAGCTTAGGCAGACAGAAGGTGCTGCCTATTCTCCTAGTCGTGTTGAGCGCTCTAAAATTCGATTGCAGAGACTTAGCTTTTTTGATGAGGTTGAGATCGAAACAGTGGAGGTTGCTGGGCGTGAAGACCAGGTTGATTTAGAGGTCGTGGTTAAAGAACGCCCAACTGGTAGCTTCTTATTTGGTTTAGGGTACTCAGGCGATGATGGGGCGATTATCCAAGCCAGTGTTTCTCAAGCGAATTTGTTTGGAACCGGTAATCAGTTGAATTTTGGAATCCAACGCTCTGATATTATCGAGTCGATTCAATTGCAGTACACTAATCCTTACTCAACTAAAAGTGGTATCAGCCGCACCATCGGTCTTAGTGGTCGTAAAATTGATGCCGCTAGAGCAAATACTTCAGCTTTTCTAACCGACACGCTCGCAGCGAACTTGAGCTATCTGTTCCCAATAAATGAGAATAATTCGTTTTCAATGGGTGCGGGTATTGAGCGAATCGATCTCAAATCTACTTTCGCTACCGTTGATCAAGTTCGAGAGTTTATTGAGGAAAATCCTGAAAATACCTTATTCACATTGACGGCGGCGTACGCTCACGACACTAGAGATAGTTTGCTCTATCCAACATCAGGACGTAATGTCAGGCTTTCTACTGAGCTGACAACGCCGGGTAGTGATTTGGAGTTTTACAGGGTTAACCTAGATGCCTCTTATTATTACCCAATTACAAATAAAGCTGCCTTCAAATTAGGATTAGATATAGGTTATGGTGATGGCTACGGAGATACGGATGGCCTGCCTTTCTTCAAAAACTATTTTGCTGGTGGATCTAGATCCGTTCGTGGATATGAAGCACGCTCTCTAGGACCTCTTGATGATCCAGACAGTGCTTTCCCTCAGCCATTCGGTGGCGCCAAAAGAGTCTTGTTCAACAGCACCTTGTTTTTGCCTGTTGGCGACGGGGCTCTTGATAAGCGCTTGCAATTGTTCGTAGATGGTGGTCAAGTATTTTCCAATGAGGAAAGTATAGACTTTGAAGATATTCGTTTTACTGCAGGCGTCGGTTTTAATTGGATTTCACCAGTTGGGCCACTTTCCATAAGTTATGCGATTCCGCTCAATGAAGAAGACGGTGATGAGATTGAGAAATTTCAATTTAGTGTAGGCCAACTAATTCAATAATCCTTGGCTATGATTTCATAAAAAGTTGTAACAACTATCTAAGTTAAGACAGCCACTGCTATACTACTGCGCTTTCGAGCTTTTGCGGTCAGGAGTTAAGACGGCTGTATTGTTAACGAAAGAATAATAAATTTAAAATAGGTATTAAAAGATGTTTAAGAAAAGTTTCGTGCTATTGGCGGTTTTTGTAATGAGCTCAGTGGCTTCGACTCCTGTTTTTGCTGAGCTTAAGATCGGCTATTTCGACAATCGGGAAGTCTTGCAAAACTTACCGTCATTGCAAAAAGAGACTCAAAAATTACAGGCTGAGTTTGCTCCTAAAGAGAAGGAGATGTCTGATTTAGCGACAAAGTTTAATAAACTCCAGGAAGAAATAAAGAAAAATCAGGGAACTGTGTACACTCCAGAGCAAACCCAAGCAAAATTGCTTGAGCTTTCCAGTATGCGACAGCAATTAGAACTTAAGAAAGGCGATTATGATCGTCTGCGCCAGGCAAGGAACAATCAGACTTTGGCTAAAATACAAACACAGATACAAGAAGAAGTAGCCAAGATTGCTAAAGAAGAAAATTACGACCTTATTCTCCACACTGGCGTATTTTTAGCCAGCCCAAAGGTGGATATTACTCAAAAGATCTTGCAAAGAATGTCCTCAAAGTAATTTTCTAGTGAAAAGTGCCGCACAGAGATACGAGACTGTTGTAAACTATCGCGGCTTTTAAAGATGGGTTTGTCAATATAGGGCAAACCCAGCAATCATTTCTAGGTAGTTAAACGTGGCACTTTACGACATTCATCAGATTAAAAATTTACTTCCTCACAGATATCCGTTCCTTCTGGTTGACCGAGTTTTGGAGGCAGAGCCCGAAGAAAGGTTGACTGCACTCAAAAATGTAACGATAAACGAACCTTTCTTTAACGGACACTTTCCAACTAGACCTGTGATGCCCGGGGTATTAATCGTCGAGGCCCTAGCTCAAGCGGCAGCATTGATGGCCAGTCACGGTCGCGATGATATCGATATTGAAAATAGGATCTATTATTTCACTGGGATAGATAAGGCACGGTTCAAGAGACCTGTTGAGCCGGGTGATCAATTGATTTTTGAGGTTCAATTGATACGAAAGATAAAGAATATGTATAAATGTAAGGGGGTTGCGAGTGTAGACGGGCAGATTGCGGCTTCGGCGGAACTTATGTTTACCTTCAAAGATATCTAGTTATACTAGGCCTGCCATCAACATTTAAAAAGAGCCAATGACTGCGATAATTCATCCAACTGCCATAGTAGAAAAGGGTGCCGAGTTAGGTCGTAATGTCACTATCGGAGCCTATACAACTATTGGTCCAGATGTTGTGATAGGCGACGATTGTACTATCGGCCCTCACGTAAATATTGAGGGGAACACCCAGTTTGGAAAGGCAAATAAGGTTTACTCATTCTCTTCAATTGGTGGAGATCCCCAGTCGATTGTCTATAAGGGTGAGCCAACTAAAACTGTGATTGGCGACAATAACGTGTTTCGAGAAAACATCACGGTTAACCGCGGGACGATGATAGATGAAGGAATAACGAGCATCGGTAACGATAATCTTTTTATGGCGTATGTTCATATAGCCCATGATTGTCGGCTAGGGTCAAACTTGTTGTTTTCAAACAATGCAAGTCTTGCTGGTCATGTGCGCTGTGGAGATCACGTTGTTTTGGCCGGTTATACATTGATCCATCAATTTGTTCGCATCGGTGAGTATAGTTTTTGTGGCGTCAACACCTATTGCACCTTAGACATACCGCCATTCATGTTGGTCGCGGGTGACAGAGCGATTACACGCGGAATAAACGTAAAAGGAATGCGAAGCCGAGGTTTTGAAGACAAGGAAGCTTTACTTGAACTAAAGCGTGCCTACAAAACGATATACCGCTCAGGTCATACTATGGCTGGAGCTTTGGAAATATTAGAAAACGCAACCTCAGAAGAAGGCAAAGGATTTAACTGTGAACCGGTAAAGCGTTTAGTTGAGTTTATTAAATCAACTACTCGCGGAGTGATTCGGTAATAGAGCCAATGGAGTTGCTCCGGCTGGTATACATGACATGCGAGTAGGAATAGTTGCTGGAGAAAAATCAGGTGACTATCTAGGCGCACAACTGATTGAGGCAATACTCGCTAAGTATCCAGACGCTGAGTTTGTTGGTTTAGCGGGCCCGCAAATGATAGCTGCTGGCGCGGTTTCGCTGGCGGAGATGGACAAGATCAGTATTATGGGGATTACAGCGGCTCTCAAGGGCTTGCCCCAAATTCTCTCGATTAGAAAGACAATAAAACGACACATGTTGGATTGGAAGCCCGATGTGTTTGTCGGAATTGATGTTCCCGACTTTAACCTGGGTCTTGAAAAGAATTTAAAACAAGCGGGAATTCCGACGGTTCACTATGTGAGTCCAACAGTGTGGGCCTGGCGAAGCAAACGGATAGTTAAGATTCGCAAAGCTATTGATTTAATGCTCACTTTGTTTCCATTTGAAAAAGAGTTCTACGAAAAACATCGTACGCGAGTTGCCTACGTCGGACATCCATTAGCACACGAAGTGGTAAACTGGAGATTGTCAGAGAATGTCCGCTCGCTAATGCAGGATGAGTTAAGTCCCAACAAAAGAATGATTGCAATACTTCCGGGTAGCCGTACTTCCGAGGTAACAAGATTAGCTCCGGTAATGCTAAAGGCAGCGAAAATCATGAAAGAAAATGATCATAGCTTAAGCTTTGTCATTCCTGCTGCAAATAAGAAGCTTGAGAAAATCCTAGCCGAAATGATACATGAGCATCAAGCACCCGTTAAACTACTGTCTGGGTTTTCACGAGATGTTCTTGGTTCATGCTATGCCGCGGTACTGGCCTCGGGAACGGCTGCGCTTGAAGCTGCACTATTCGCGAAACCCATGGTGGTAATGTACAAAGTAGCCAAGTTAGAGGAATGGTATGCATCACGTACGATGCTTGTTAAGCATTTTTCGATGCCTAATCATCTGACTGACCCTCCAGTAGTCCCCGAGCTAATTCAAGAAGAGGCGACAGTTGACAGCTTGCTGAATGAACTAGGTTCTCTTCTCACCGATCGAGCGCAGTACTCTATTCAAAAGCGCGCCTTAGCTGAAATAGCGCCGAAATTACTCGAAGATTCAGGCAAATTAGCTCTCGAGGCTATTGAGTGCTTGATAGGGGGTGCTGAGAGTGCTCAGGACAGGGATGTATGCTGATAGCTGGCGTTGATGAGGTAGGTCGAGGCCCTCTTGCCGGACCGGTGATCACAGCAGCCGTTATTCTCCCGGCTGAATTCGAACTACCAGGTCTAAATGACTCAAAGAAGGTATCTAAGGCAAGGCGTGAAAAGCTATCTGCACTAATAAAGTCCACTGCGGTCAGTTGGGCTCTTGGTCAGGCCACCATAGAGGAGATCGACCGCCTTAATATCTTGCATGCAACGATGTTAGCGATGCAGCGTGCAGTACAAAACTTGTCGATAAGGCCTGAATTAGTTTTGGTTGACGGTAATCGGTCACCAGATTTTACTATTCCAGCAAAGGCAATCATTGGCGGCGATGGGAAAGAGCAGTGCATTTCAGCTGCTTCAATTATTGCCAAGGTAGAGCGCGACTGCATTATGTCTGATTATGCTAAAGAGTACCCTGGTTATGGCTTTGAATGTAATAAAGGCTATCCTACAAAGCAGCACCGTGATGCACTTTCGAGATATGGTCCAACAGAAATTCACCGCAAAAGCTTCGCGCCCGTGCAGGCTGTTTTAGATCTCTGATTGTATATAACTAAAAGACAGGAAAATTAAGTAGCTACAGAATTCCAGTATTCTTTTCCCCTGATAAATCACGTTGCGTTTATAATTCAGTAATGCAACGATCTTTTGTACATCTTCACCTTCATTCTGAATATTCCTTGGTAAACGGAATGATTAGGTTGCCTGCGCTGGTCGATCAAACTTTACAATACCAAATGCCGGCATGCGCCTTAACCGATATGGGTAATTTGTATGGCGCTGTAAAGTTTTTCAATAAATGCTCGGCTCAGGGTATCAAACCCATTATTGGAGCCGAGGTCTATTTAGAAAATCCAGACAAGGTTACACAGCCCTATATTCTGGTTTTACTGGTACAGGACTCGGCCGGTTATGTTCATCTATCGCAGCTTCTTTCTCGGGGGTATCGCGAGGGGCAAGCGCACGGAAGACCGGTTCTCAAGAAGGAATGGTTAGAGGGTAAAACCGATGGATTGATTTGTTTGTCCGGTGGCTTGAGAGGCGAACTAGGTGCAGCGATTATGGCGGGTCGCGAGAAACACACTCAGGAATTATTGGCATGGTATGCACGTCTATTTCCTGAACGCTTCTTTATCGAAATTCAACGAATTGGCCGACCATATGAGGAGGAATATATTGCTGTTGCTGCTACTTTGGCATCAACTACTTCGACGCCATTGGTAGCGACAAATGCCGCCCATTTCATGCAAGAAAAGGATTTTGAGGCGCACGAAGTTAGAGTGTGTATCAATGAAGGAAGAGTATTAAACGATCCTAGGCGTATAAAGCATCATACTAGGCAGCAGTATTATAAAAGCGCCGAGCAGATGATTGAGTTATTTTCCGATCTTCCCTCAGCCATTGACAATACGATTTTGATCGCCCAACGATGCAATTTTGTCATGCGGATGGGAGAGTACTTTTTACCAGACTTTCCTGTTCCGGATGGCGAGACAATTGAATCCCACTTGCGTAACGAATCATTCAGAGGACTCGAAGTTTGTATTGCTCGAAGGTTTCCTGACGGTGTTACACCGGAAGTTCGCAAAGAGTACGAAGATCGAATGGAGTTTGAGCTTGGAATCATCAATGAGATGGGTTTCCCCGGTTACTTTTTAATTGTTGCTGACTTTATTCAATGGGCGAAAGAGAATGACGTGCCGGTTGGCCCGGGTCGAGGTTCGGGCGCTGGTTCGATTGTTGCCTATGCCCTCAAAATTACCGATTTAGATCCGATAGAACACGTTTTGCTCTTTGAGAGATTCCTAAATCCCGAGCGTGTTTCAATGCCTGACTTTGATGTTGATTTTTGTATTGAAGGGCGAGAGCGTGTTATCGATTATGTGGCTCGTAAATATGGTCGGGACAAAGTGTCACAGATCATCACCTATGGAACCATGGCCGCGAAAGGAGTAGTCCGAGATGTGGGACGTGTACTGGGAATGTCTTATGGCCACGTTGATGGTATAGCCAAGCTTATACCTTTTGATCTGGGCATCACGCTAACAAAAGCCCTTGAGCAAGAACCAGAGCTTAAAGATCGCTACGATAATGAGGAAGAGATAACTGCGTTAGTTGATATGGCGCTAAAGTTAGAGGGTTTAGCGAGAAATGTCGGAAAACACGCTGGCGGTGTTGTTATTGCCCCCACGGATTTAACCGATTTTACTCCTTTGTATTGTGAGCACGGCAGCGAACAAATCGTTGCGCAGTACGATAAGGATGATTTAGAGACCGTAGGCTTGGTCAAATTCGACTTCTTAGGTTTGAAAACGCTCACCATTATTGATTGGGCGGTAAAATCGATAAATGGTTTTAGAGACAAGGCTGGCCAGACTTTATTGGATATTGCCAAGCTGCCTTTGGATGACCCCAAGACATATCGAATTTTGACTGAGGGACAGACCACGGCTATTTTTCAGCTTGAATCTTCCGGGATGAAAGAACTCATCAAGAATCTCAAGCCCAGTGAATTTGAAGACATTGTGGCACTTGTTGCGTTGTATCGCCCGGGTCCTCTTGGTGCTGGTATGGAAAAGCTCTACTGTGATCGAAAGCACGGACGGCAATCGACCACTTACGCTCATGAGATGCTTGAACCAATTTTGAATAACACCTACGGTATTATTTTATATCAAGAGCAAGTAATGAATATTGCTCAGGAAATGGCTGGTTATTCATTGGGCGGAGCCGATATTCTTCGGCGAGCAATGGGTAAGAAAAAGCCCGAAGAAATGGCAAAACAACGGGCAATTTTTGAGAAAGGTGCGGATGAACGGCAAGTTCCGGCCGAGGTTGCTAAAGAAGTTTTTGATTTGATGGAGTATTTTGCGGCTTATGGTTTTAACAAGAGTCACTCTGCTGCTTACGCTTTGGTGGCTTATCAAACAGCCTGGTTAAAAGCTCACTATCCGTCTCAGTTTATGGCAGCCTGTATGTCGGCTGATATGGAGAACACCGACAAGGTTGTAATTCTATTGAATGAAGCCGATGAGATGGGGCTCAATGTTCAACACCCTGATATTAATCAGTGCCAGTACCAGTTTAGAGCAATTGACGAGAAAACTATTGTATATGGGCTTGGTGCGATTAAAGGTATTGGTCGACCAGTAATCGAAAATATTATTGAGGCTCGAGAACAGGGAGGTGCTTTCATAGATCTCTACGACCTATGCGCTAGAGTCGATATTAAAAGAGTGAATCGGAGGGCCTTAGAAGCTTTGATTCGGGCCGGTGCTCTTGACGATTTAGGAGTTCATAGAGCCAGTCTGATAGAAAGCATCGAATTAGCGCTGCAAGCGGCTAATCAACAAGCCAAGAGTGCGGCCTCAGGACAAAATGATATTTTTGGTATTAGTGCGCCAGAAGAAACAGTCAAAACCTACCAGAACGTCGCGGAATGGAAGAAAGAGGAGTTACTTCAAAAAGAGAAGGATACGCTTGGACTTTATCTGAGCGGGCACCCCATAGATATCTATATAGATGAACTTAATCAATTTACTTCAAATCGCCTTGTGGAT
This sequence comes from Gammaproteobacteria bacterium, assembly GCA_022447525.1. Lineage (GTDB taxonomy): Bacteria > Pseudomonadota > Gammaproteobacteria > Arenicellales > Arenicellaceae > Arenicella. Next base: position 2,321 of record JAKVBA010000083.1, on the reverse strand, counting down.
ATCGATGTTGAGCGCGGGCGAGGTAAAAAATCAGTCACTTTAGCTGGCTTAGTAATGGGTGTTCGAACAATGAACACCAAGTCTGGTTCAAGAATGGCGTTTCTCCAGTTAGACGATAAGACCGCACGAGTAGAAGTCGGGGTGTTCGGTGAATTATACGATCAGAGAAAGGATATGATTCATAAAGACAAAGTGTTGGTGGTCAAAGGGAAGGCGAGTTACGATCATTTTTCAGGGGGTGTTAGGCTTTCAGCAGATGAGCTTTTTGACATTGAAACGGCTAGATCTCAATTGGCACGGCATATGAAGATTCGCTTATCACATGAGCAGCTTACTGAATACAAGGTGCAAGAGTTACGTGAAATCCTCAAGCCTAATCAAGAAGGTCAATGTGGTGTTGGTTTTGAATACAGAGGCGAAACTGGAATATGTCAGTTAGAGGTAGACCATCAATGGAGGGTTATTCCTACCAAAGTCATGCTTGATCAGTTGGATAAATTAATCGGACTACCACAAATAAGACTCATATATTAAAAGCCCAGATTTAGCCAGGGTTTGTTATAAAGTACTTAACTTAACCTTTCTAAGTTATTGCTCTTTAAAAATTTTTACGGCTGGTGCTATACTGGACAAACGGGTATTTATTGTACATTCTGACTAACCTAAAGGATGTGCTATATATAAGAAGTGTTGGTCCTATACTCAGGAAAGATATAGGCGTAACGCAATGTAAATAGGTTGGTTTGGAATTTGTCTTCTGATGTTACTTTCTACGCAATGGTTAAAAAGAGAGCTTTTTGAAGGTCTCAAGCTCTCGTCGGCCCCTCGTTTTTACGTGGCGCTCAGTGGTGGTGTTGATTCGGTAGTTCTTCTGCATTTGTTGGTAAAACTGCAAGAGGAGCACACTTTTGATTTAACGGCACTGCATGTCAATCATAACCTTTTTCATGAATCCGATAGGTGGGAATCGCATTGTAGGAGCATGTGTGAGTCACTCGGTGTAGCCTACAAATCCGTTTCTTTAACGCTTGATTCAAGTAGTGAGTTGGCCGCTCGCTCAGCTCGTTACGATTGGTTCGCACAACACGTCAAATTAGGCGATGTATTATTAACGGCCCATCACAAGCAAGATAGAGCTGAGACGTTCTTGTTTAATTTGATGCGAGGTGCTGGAAGTACCGGGTTGTCAAGCCTTCGTCCTAAGCGCAGATTTAAAAGCTCATGGTTAGCCCGCCCGTTTCTTCAAGCGACTAAGGAGGATATAGAAGAATACGCCAAAGCGCATAGTCTGTCTTGGATAGATGATCCAAGTAACCAAGATCAGAGCTATTCTCGAAATGCCATCCGGCACTCAATTATCCCAGAAATTCAAAAGCATAGAGCAGACGCGGTACATAATATTGCCCGTGCCGCCGCCAATCTAGAAGAAGAAAACGGGCTTCTTCGTGAAATAGCAATTAGTGATTTAGTCGATATTAGAGAACAGCCGATTCACCCAATTGATGGATCTCATGCTCTTTGTACCGACGATATGTCGCACCTTTCTCGAGCCAGAAAATCGAACTTGATAAGATTTTGGCTAGGCGTGCTTCAGCTTCATACTCCCAGTCGCAGGTTGATGGCTGGGCTTTTGAATGCAGCTGAAAATCCACCTAATAGCACCGCTGTCTTACAAGAGGGTGGTATGCAATTTAGATTCTATCGCGGCTTCATGTATGTGATGCCAGCAAAAATGAATGCTATACAGTTTTCGACTATTGACTGGAACAATGTAACCCAACCTATTGATATTTTTGAGTCCAGGTGGCGTCTCGATGCGACCGAGAAATTATTGGATCTGGTTAATAAAAGAAGAGGCGCTCAAATTCGGCTGGTAGAAAGAGCAAGTCTTCATAACCCCAAAGCCTTGCACGGTCATAGTTTGAACATGAAGAAATGGATGCAAGAGATGGCTATTCCGCCGTGGAGAAGAGCGTCGTTGCCGCTATTAACTCTCAATAGCAAAAAAGACGATATTTTACTTGGTGTTGTTGATCAGCAATATCACAATGATTGGGTCTCGTTGGAAATTGCCTCTTAGACTTTTTTTAATTACTAGCGCTGAGTTAGCCTTCGGCTGTTAGTAATCTCCCCTTCAATCATACATGCCTCGCTTACTTGCACTTGTGTTTTTTTACACGCCGGTGGCTCTCCTATTATCTAGATGCATTTTACCCGTTAAGCATAGTGCTATAAGCTATATACATAGGACCACTTTAACCTAATGACAAATGGAGGGTTTGTATGAGTTTCTCTCGCAAAAGATTTGCAGTAGCAATGTC
>JAKVBA010000082.1 GCA_022447525.1 Gammaproteobacteria bacterium | reverse complement strand
ACTCTTTACCATGCTGTTCAAAAACTAATCACGAAAGATCAACACGCCTTAGTAATACACCAATAAAAAACCGATAACAATTAGAACGTAGGGGCATCTACAAATGCCAAACCAGCTTCGTCTTTCCCAGATAAAGAAGGTTTCTCTCCGTTCACTAGCGGCCAGTCGATATTCAACGTTGGGTCGTCATATTTTACCGATACCTCAGATTCCGGATGATAGTAGTCTGTGCACTTGTACACAAACTCAGCCGATTCGCTGGTTACATAGAAACCATGAGCAAAGCCCGCTGGCACCCAAAGCTGGCGTTTATTTTCAGCAGACAGGGTTACACCCACCCACTTTCCATAGGTAGGTGAGTCTTTACGCATATCTACTGCTACATCGTATACTTCACCGCTTACCACACGCACTAATTTACCCTGGGTTTGCTCCATTTGATAATGAAGGCCACGAAGAATACCTTGGCTAGACTTAGAGTGATTATCTTGAACGAAGTCAACATCCGCGCATTCTTTTTTAAACCAGTCGGTGCGAAACGTTTCTAGGAAAAAACCGCGCTCGTCACCAAATACTTTTGGCTCGATAATTTTAACGTCAGGGATGTCTGTACTAATTGCTTGCATAGAAAAAATATATCCGTTCTTAGTATTTATTTAACGCGGTCGTGAATAACTTTCAGCAGGTAATCACCATAGCCGCTCTTTTTAAGTGGCGCAGCTAACCTTTCTAGTTGCTCAGCATCAATATATCCCATACGGAAAGCAACTTCTTCAGGGCAACATACCTTTAGTCCTTGGCGCTTCTCGATAGCCGCTACAAAGTTTGCAGCATCTAGTAGTGAATCGAGCGTACCCGTGTCTAACCACGCAGAGCCTCGACCCATTAGCTCTACTTTAAGTGAACCATCTTGAAGGTATAGATTGTTCAAATCAGTAATTTCAAGCTCACCACGTGGCGAAGGTTTAACTTCTTTCGCAAAATCTACTACACGGTTATCGTAGTAATAAAGACCGGTTACTGCGTAGTTCGATTTAGCCACTTCAGGCTTTTCTTCAATAGAAAGTGCATTCCAATTTTCGTCGAAGTCTACTACACCATAGCGCTCTGGATCGTGAACGTGATAGCCAAATACTGTAGCACCATGTTCTTGCTTGAATGCATTTTGCAAAGACACTTTTAAGTCGTGACCGTAGTAAATATTATCGCCCAGTACCAATGAACAACTGTCGTTGCCAATAAAGTCTTCGCCAATTAAAAACGCTTGAGCCAAACCATCAGGTGATGGCTGCACTGCATATTGGATGTTCATACCTAAAGACGAGCCATCGCCAATTAGATCAATAAAGCGCTGCTGTTCTTCAGGGGTGGTTATGATGAGGACATCTCTAATACCCGACATCATTAGGGTAGTTAGTGGGTAGTAAATCATCGGCTTGTCGTATACAGGCATCAACTGCTTACTTACAACCTTTGTCAATGGATGCAAGCGCGTGCCAGAGCCACCCGCCAGAATAATTCCTTTTCTCATACTTCACCTTTGTTTATTTCAATTTAAATAGCGCGCTAGTATTATTTTGATATGGTAACGGATATTGATGTTTAAGCCTAGCTTGAGGCAACTTTAAATTTCAGTCTTCTCTTAACGGTTTAGTGCTTAATAAAAACAAAATTCAATAATGGATAATATGAAAAAGAACACGCTTTATATTCACATCGGTTGCGAGAAAACTGGAACCACAAGCATTCAGTACGCGCTTTCTGACAATAGGGAATTGCTTAGAAGACAAGGTTTTGTTTACCCAATTCTTGGAAATTTTAAATTCGCTCAATCAATACTACCTGCAGCCCTTCAACATTGGGAAACGCCTTTAAGACCAAATGCCGACTACTACCCAGGGGAAGAACCTCTTGATAAAGAAGTTGTGTGGAATGACTTTGTTTCTTTTGCGAAGGAAAACAGAGATAAAAATATTATTATTAGCTCAGAGCACTTTAGCTCAAGAATGGTTAAGGATATTAGTCTAACGTTTATCCATAGCAAAATTAGCGAATTGGCTCCTTTTTTTGACGTAAAAGTTATTATTTACCTTCGCCGCCAAGACAAATTTATGGAATCGACTTATTCCACCATCATTAAAGCAGGCGGTAATTTGGGGTTTGATGATTTTCTTAAAACCCATATTGATCAAGACTTTCGATACAACTTCTCAGTCATACTAAACCTGTGGAGCTCTTATTTTGGAAAATCGTCGTTAATAGTAAAAGATTATGAAACAGAAGTAAGAACAGGTGGTTTGCTCAATTCATTTTTTGATATTGTTGGTGTAGATAGCAGCAAGTTAATATTAGAAAACAAAAATGAAAATGTATCATGGCCTTCATCTGTAATTGAGCTGGCCCGCTTTTGCAATACAGCACGCGTTAGCTCAATACTTGGAAACCATCGCGTAACCTTTCTCGACTCAATCACAAAAACGCTCCCACAAAAAGAAAGAACTAAGGCATATAAGTTCAATAGCGAGCAGCGCAATACTATTTTGCAAAGATACAAGGCCTCAAATAAGGCCGTTGAAGCTGAGTATTTCTCAGGGGCGCCGGTTTTTAGTGAGCTAACCGAGGAAGAGTCTCAAACAGACCAAGTATTAAGCAATGAGGTGGGTGTAACAAAACAAAAAATTGCTGAGCTTATTAGCCATTTTTACATGAAGCATAAAGACAAAATTGATTAACTTAACGTTACTCTTTTTAGTGTAGTTAATGCGGAACTAACGTTTTCTTATTTAGTAATTTTTAGTGTAAAAGAGCCCCTATTTAGGGGCTCTTACCATTTTTATAGCGTGATACTTTTTACTTAATCTATAAGCTGATAAGTACTAGTACCACTCTCTGTTTTTCCAAATATCACAACTGTTGGCGTTCCATCAAAATCTATATCGCCTAATGACTTAATAGAAGGCTTCTCGCTCCAGTTATTACCTAAATTAATAGATGAATAGTTACCATTGTCTATGTTTCCATCTTTTATATTTAGCTCGTAGCTACCGTCACTTCGTAGGCCAAACAATAAGACTTCGCTAATACCATCGTTGGTTAAGTCGCCGACCACATGGAACGACACGTTAGTCCATTTGCTTGGCCAACCATAGTTAGCAAGCGTAGTAGAACGGCTTACACCATCTCTTACGGTAAGTTGATATCTTCCTGTAGTTGTTCTGAAACCACCTACGGCAAGTTCGTCCACCGAGTCAGCAGTAAAGTCGGGAATAATATGGAAAGAGGTACCTTCGAGATCTTCCGCCCATGTGTATATTCCTAACGTCCCTGCCGTTGTAGCGCCATTTTTCGTGAACAACTGCGGTTTATTATCTTCTTTTCGAGTTCCGAACATTCCCCAATCGTCGACGCCATCACCATCCATATCTGATAATCTATGCCAGCTCACGTTAGTCCATTTGTCAGAAAGATTATAAGCTCGAAGTTTATTGTTAGCGTCTAATCCGTCAGTGATCTTAATCTGTATTTTTCCATTTCGGCTCATCTCACCAAACAAACCGATATCATCGACACCATCACCGTTGTAATCACTTAGCTGATGGAACTGCGGTTTTTTGAACAAGTTAGGATATGCATAAGTTGTTACATTCCCTCCTGAAGCGGCATCCTTCACCACAAGTTGTGGACGCGCACCGTCTACAATAAACCGCCCTTGCATTCCGAAATCTCTAATACCATCGCCTGTCACATCATCTAATAACACAAGCGATGTCTCTAACCAATTAGACGGCCAATTGTAAACGTTCACTCGGCTTCCAGTCTTACTGTCTTTAATGAAAAGCTGAGGTTTTATAGCAGGGTTACCTTGCGAGTCTTCACTGCTCACATTCCCGAAAATACCAATTTCAACACTGCCATTGTTATCAATATCTTCAAAAACGTAAGCATGAATATCTTGATAAGGCCCTGACCAGTTAATCATATGAGACACCGTATTGTCAGCACCGCTCATAATAGATGCAGAGACAGCACCTTCTTCTGCATAAATTAAAGCAAAATCCTCTGCGCCATCGTCGTTAATATCGCCAACACCTAGTACATCAATAAGACCATCTTGAGCAGCATTGTAAGTTGCAGGCCAATTATCTAACCTGTCAATCAGTCCGTCGCCGTCAGTGTCATCACTAAGTGGGTCAAGACCCAAAGCAAGCTCAACGCTATCTAACAGGTTGTCAAAATCTGTATCTTTCGGATCACGGTTATCTGGCGATAAGCCGTTCAGATATTCCTGTAGGTTGGTATATCCATCACCGTCTAGGTCATCGTTGGCATCCGACGAGTCTAACCAATTAGCTAGGTGTGCATAACGCAGTTCCCAAAAATCAGGAATTCCGTCGCCGTCACTATCGTGGTTAGTGTCTATCTCATAAGTATTACCTACGCCATACGAAATGTTTAGTACAGAGGGCGATAACCCTTGAGAACTATGATCTGCATAAAGCGTTGATGTTAAAATAGCGCCGAGCGGAGCCCTGTTGCTGTTGGTTAGCAGCGCTGGCGCAACCGATACAGCAGACTGTGACTGACCACTCATATTGGCCAAATCCCATTTTACCCAATCTCTGAAATAACATGTTGAACCGCTTGTGCAAGCGCCACCTTCAACATCGCTACTGTACACATAAGAGCCCGCCGCTGGCATATAATAAAGTTCTACATCAGCAAGTTCTGTAAGCTTATTATTGCTAACGCCTATAGAAACTTGCATTTGTGCTCCTTGCAACAGCGGATAGCCTACCGTTTGCGAAGCCGTAACGGCGATCTGGCGGCTTTGAATAACATTAACCTCTGACGCAACGGCCATGGTTCTGGTTGCTGTATTAGTAACAACTCTGCCGTGTGTTTGTATAACATCACCTGCTATTAAATCACTATTTGCTTTGAGCGTTAGAGATACTTGATGCCAATTACCTACTGGAATATTGCCTAAAGGCCAGTAAACAATACCATCGATAACTTCGTTAACACCGCTAGCGCTTACAAATTCAGCGTTGTCAGGAATAGTAACCTGTAGCATAGCGCTTTCGACAATTTCTTCACTGGGGTTGCCAAGCAGAATATTAAAGTCGATTTCACCGCCAGCTACAGCGTGGTGGTTTGTAGCATTGATAGAAAGATTTGGTAGTTCACCATCCAATTCGCTGGTGTATAAAAAGGTTGGCGTTGCAGACTGTACATAGTCAAGCGTTGAGCTTTCTAACATAGCATGACCAACTGAAATACCACCATCTGCTGGGTTGTAACCGTAAAAAGGTATTATAACAACCCTTGTTTCCCCTGGGGCTAACTCACCGAACTCATAAACAGTGCGGTCGTTGGCATACTTAGTAGAACGTTGTTCACTTGGTATAACATCACCGGTATAAAATCTTGTGTAATTTCCAGACTGAATGGTTAAGGCCACGTCAGCATGACTTACTGTGTCAGTGTTACTAATTGTGTAGCGTGTTACGCCATGATTAAACGAGATATCAAGTTGAAGTGGCGTTTCACTTTTAGCAACAATGCTCTCGCCGCTTCGTGTTAGCGACTCACCGTTCTGTAAAATATTTGAATGTACAGTTAGTGTTTCTGCATCTGGTATTGATTCGTCCAGAACCGCTGAAAATGTTCGTTTGGCCGTGTATCCGGCGGTCAGCGTCGACAGGTCCCACTCTATGGTGTTGCCCACCATGCTTCCGCCATCTGCTATCGTATCGATATTTAAACCTTCAGGTATTTCAACGCTAAGTATCAAATTCTGAATATTGGTGTCTGATTCGTTGCCATAGAGCACCTCGAATAACACTTTTTCACCGGCCGCAACCACAGAGTGAGATGCAGAAATATGACTACTAAGCGTTCGCGATGAATCATAAGCAAAGGTTGTTCTGGCGCTTTGAATAAAAGTATCTAGGCTATCTGAAAGAACCGCATTTTTAACCCATGGCTTACCATCGGTTTCATCGTAGCTATTTAGTGGCAAATAAACAACTTTAGACTCGCCAGGGGCAATGCTGTCAAAATTGAACTTGATCCAATCGGTTGCATAGTATGTGGAGTTATTAATATAGGGATAAGTTTGTGAACCATAAACGCGCTCACCAGCGTCTACTGAAACTGCAAGCTGAACGTCAGTTCTCGCTGTATTCCCTGGATTACTTATCACATACTTGCTGTATCCGTAATGAGCTGGCGTGCGCTTATCTCCGGTACTGGTAGACGTCAACGTTAACGGCATTGCGTCTGACACTACCAATACTTCAGAGGCTCTTGCGAATGTTTGTGAGTTGTTTTGAAGTCGAGATACCAGTTTGAACGCTTCACCGGTGGTTAAATCTTCATCCACTTTTACAGTAATAAACCGTTTAACAGACTCGCCTGCTGCTATGCTACCCAGCTCCCAAAGAACATTAGAGCCGTTAATAGTTCCCCCGTTACTAGCAGATTGTGCTGTAACTTCTCCAGGGAGTTCTAGGGGAACATTAAGGTTTTGTAGCGTTACCTCACCAATATTGCCTACTCCGATTTCAAACGTGACCAACTCGCCAGGTAACACAATTTGTTTATCTGTTGCTATTGTAAAGGCAACAGAGTCGGTTTGACTGTATAAGGTTGACGGCTTTGTTCCTTGAACAAAAGCACTTATTGAATCACTTAAAATGGCATCGCTAACCCACGGCGCACCATCTGTTTGTTGATAGCCACTAAAAGGAACGGTAAGAATGAATTCCTCGCCCGGAGCTAAGTCACCAATTTCATATACTGGCCAATGATTAGAATAATAATAGCCACTGCTAGGTGCTGCAGGATATGAGTCGTTACCTGCCACGCGCGAGCCAGCAGACGGGGAAATATCCAGCTTGATATCGGTTCGGGTAATATTACTGGTGTTTGTTACCACATACCGCAAATAATTGTATTGAGCCGGTGAGCGAACATCACCAATTTGCGCTACATGTAAGTTTAAAGGGCGATTATCGACTACTGCGACAACCTCGCTAGAACGAGAAATACCAAGCCCGCCATTATGTAATGTGGCGCTAACCTTGGGCAGTTCACCGGTTGAAATATTGTCTGACGCTTTAACTTTTAAAACACGCTTGTCGCTATTGCGGCCACTTAGCGTGCCTATGGTCCAATTCACTGATGAGTCAGTTACCACACCACTGTCGCTTGCGGATACCACGTCGATGCCTTCCGGTAACGAAAGCGCTAGTTCAACGTTTTGATAAGCAGAATCGGTCAGGTTTCCAAAGCTCATCTCGTATTCAAAGAACTCCCCAGCTTTAACATTTTGCTTATCTGCAGAAACGCTAAGTCTTAGCGATTTGTCTTCATCCCAAGAAAAAGTGGTGTTTGCAGACTGAAGGATTTCACCGTTTTCATTTTGCAACACAGAAAAGAAATCAAACGGAATACCATCAATGATGTTGTAAACAGAGATTGGAACTAGAACACTTGTAGATTCCCCGGGAAGAAGCTCTTCTAACGCTAAGCCCGTCCATTTGTCAGAATAAACCCAACTATTTGACGCGGTGGCATTAGCCGGACGAACTCTTCCAAGGTCGAGCCGACTATAGGCGCCGGGCTTTACGTTTAATACAGCATTAGAAAGGATGTCGTTACTATTATTAACGATTGTGAACCGAATATCTGTTGCTTGGTCTGTCGTGGCCGTATCACCAAATACAGAAACACCAAAGTCACTCTTATTGTTATTGCGCACAATCACCAAACTTTCAGATATTTGTGATGCGCTTAAACTACTATTTCTAGCCCACTCCACCGAGGTTTTGTATACGTCGCCGCTTTTTGCGTTTTGTGGTATGGCAACAGTAAAATATCGCTTCTCGCCGCTTCCTCCACTTAAAATTGCAGGGCTTTGCCATACAATTGAAGAGCCTTGAAGTTCCCCACCATTGGACGCACTAACAAATGTCGTGCCCTGAGGCAACGCGGCTTGGATGTGACTTCCAGCAAAGCCTGATGAACCAATATTGCCAACAGCAACTTCAAACGTTACTTGGTCGCCTGCTGCTACAAATTCCTTATTGGCCGCCGTTTTAAGCAGTATACTTTCTTCTTCTTTGTAAGTTACTAGCGACTGTGTGGTGACGGGGGTAGCGTTACTTCCGTGGGTAACAGATGCTGACAGCATCATGTCGTTATTGTAGTTGTCATCAAAATCGTTATTGGCATACAGGGGAATTACAAATAACTGGCTTTCACCCTGCTCTAGAGTACCCAAATTATATGTCACTACATTTTCACAATAATAACAGCTATATTCTGGTAAAGCGCTATACCCTCTAAATTCAAGACCAAGAGGTAGAGATAACGACAGTATCACATCGCTTCTGCTTGCTGAGTCGGGATTTGTTACCGCGACCTTATAAATAAGATGGCCCTGTTCCCGTTTTATTTTGTTATCTAGGGAGGCTTTAACCTCTAGTGCATTTGCCGTAAATGCAGTGCAACTAAGAAGCAAGAGTATGAACATACGCAGCCACGACTGGCGCATATCATATTTGGTTATAAAGGAATGATAGCGGGAGCGTTCCATGATAAACCCTTTTTTAATGACGTTTAATTTAGGTGTTAAGTAGGAAGTGCCCACCAACACCCTAATAACGCTAGGGCATTAACTTGTACCACACTCCCTGTAATACAACATCACACTTTATTCAAATTGAATTTAAATGCGACAAATTGACAACATAGCTGCCAACTAAAAGCGCTATATAGGCTAAAGATTAATGCTGAATAAATCAACAAAAATAGGGCTAAATGAATCTGTTCGCCTCTGTTTTTTATTAAGCGCTTGTTACTTTGAGGGAAATAAATAATGGAACCATGCCATGTAGGCTGGAAAAAACTTCTGGTAAGCTAATACTGTGGCGACTTGAGTTTGGAGATTGCACAAACCACCAACACAAAGTGCTTTTCATACGCTAGCGCAAAGTGCTTTAAACCCACCAAAAAGGACTTTCCTATGAAATTTATTCTAAACCTAATTGTTTTTGCGTTATTCACTGCAAGTAGTTTTGCTGCTGAACTTGACGTGCTTGAAGATAAACCTATTAAGCAATTGTACTTTCGCTACACCGAAGGCAGCTTGAAAAATATGGAGCAAGACAAATGGATTAAACGCTGGAGTAAGCTAGATGGCATTGTACTGAAAGCATGGAATGAGGAGGTTACTGGCTTTAATGCCAAGACTAAAACCACTTTGGCTGCTTATAAATCAGCTTACCCCAAAAAAGCTCTCTTGTTGCATTTCAATGGCAGAGGCGTGCTGCCCGAGTTCGGTGCAAAGTATGCCAGTGCTATTGATTACCTATACTTCCTTGGTACAGATGCCACCTCCGAATTAAGTGACGAAGCCACCTCGACATTAAAGGTAAAAAACGTTAACGCCTTTTCCTTGCACCGTCGAAAAAAGAATCACAACGCGGCGAAAGAAGACGTAGTAATTGTAAAGAAAAGGCTCGATGGGTCACTGGATTGGGATGTTACAGAGCACGCAAAGTTACTATCAATAAATTCTGACGGCACCATTACTCTTCAGCGTGATTTGCTTGGTACGGGAAAAGTTACCTTGAAAGCTAACCAAGCATATATTGCACAACATGTAGCAAGAGGACCATTTGGCAAAGAAAAACAACGATTATGGGAATACAACTGGTTTAAGTTTGATCGTAGTCCACACAATATTTTTCATGCGTTGCCGACGTTTTTGGCTGAAGAGCTCACTACTGATTATAAATTTTTTGACGGTATAGAGTTTGATGTTCTGACTGAAACTCATAGAACAATGCGGTTCGGCTATCCAATGCTTATTGATGCAGATGCAAATGGACACAAAGATGACTTTTCTACAGAAGCCTATAACAATGCACACCGTTCTGGCATTTACGCTTTTCTGGCGAATTTAAGAACGTTTTTGCCCAGCAATAAACTAATACTAGCCGATGGCGATTTTCAGCACCAAAAAGCCACGTGGCTGCTAAACGGTATCGAAAGCGAGCGTTGGCCAGCAAGGCGTGACACGGAACTTAAACAGTGGTCAGACGGTATTAACAGACATATGTTCTGGAACGAGTTTGCTCAAGCACCAAAACTTAGCTACTTTAAGGTGGCAGAGTTCTTTGCGCCAGGGCGCGTTCCTATCGATATGCCAGCAAATATACGCCGCTTAATTGTTGCCGCGGGTGTATTAACAGATAGCGCGATTATCCCCGCTTTTAAACCTAACGGCGTTCCGTTTCATAGGTGGCCTGAATTTAGAAAACTTAAAAACTTAGGCGAACCAAAAAGTGGTTTAATTACGCTAACAGAGAAGCCACTCAAAACCGCGGCATATGAAAAAGCCAATGGCAAAAAAGAAAAAGCTATTTTGTTTGAATCACCATTACTAAATAATGGCGACCCTGACTTTCCCCCTTCTCATTGCTTGATATTACCTGAAGGAGTAGAAGCCCTTACAGTTAAACTTACCGCAGCGCTGAAAAGCGAAAAATCTCACTCTTACCCTTCAACATTCTATATTGGTAACAATGAAACCCTACAAAGGGCATTTGTTGCAGAAAAACCGTTTACAGCTTGGTTTTCTTGGGAGAAGCTAAATGATAAACCACTTTGCTTTGCGTTATCTGAGCCCAAGCACCAATTAAAAGTAGAAGAAATTGCTTTAACCGAAAGCTTAAAAGCAGAGGCAAAGGTTTTTGAAAAGGGAATACTCATTGCCAATAACAATAACTCTTTATTAAAATTAGATAGTAAAGCTTTGGCACCGCTAGAGCAGCATGTCGATATTAATAAGCTGTTAAGAAACAAGTCTCACTTAATTGTTCCTGCAAAAGATATGATGATTATTAGATACATCGAGTAGGGTGAGGCGTCACCGCCTCATCCCTCTCACAGAACCGTACGTAC
>JAKVBA010000081.1 GCA_022447525.1 Gammaproteobacteria bacterium | reverse complement strand
ATTAGACTTTCCAAGCGCGTGGGCGTCATCTATTGATGAATATTTTGACCGCGGACTAGAGGTCCACGACTCGGTTCGGTCGCTATCTAGAGTCAATACAACTATAGCTCCACACGCCCCATATACTGTCTCAGATGAACCTTTACTGAGAGCTAGAACGTACGCTGATGAGTTAAATATACCGATACATATGCATGTGCATGAGACAGCAGCTGAGGTATCTCAGGGCTTCTCCGAAAGCGGCATCTCGCCGTTAAATAGATTAAATGATTTGGGGCTACTAAACCCTAGATTCATCGCCGTACACATGACTCAACTCGATGAAAACGATATTGATTTATGCGCGAAACAAGGAATCCACGTTGCTCATTGCCCGGAATCAAATTTGAAATTAGCGAGTGGTCAATGTCCGGTGCCCGCATTGTTAGATGCTGGCGTTAATGTCTGTCTCGGAACCGATAGCGCTGCAAGCAACAATGATTTAGATATGCTAGGCGAAATAAGCACCGCTAGCTTCATTGCAAAACTATCGACCAGAGACGCAAGATCACTGCCAGCGTGGCAAGCACTTGAAATGGCGACAATTAATGGCGCTAAAGCACTAAACATTGACAACGAAGTAGGGTCGATTGAGGTTGGAAAGTCAGCCGATTTAGTCGCAATCGATCTTGCGCACGCTTCGACTACCCCAGTTTATGATCCCATAGCTCAAATCGTTTCAAGCGCCACTAGACAACAGGTAAGTGACGTTTGGGTACAGGGCATACGAAGAGTCAGAAACCAAAAGCTAGTTGACATCGACTTAGATAATATTCTGAACAAAGCCAACGATTGGGCACAAAAAATAAAGCAAAATTAAACTTAAGACGTCAATACCTCATGACTAACGTAGATCCCAGTGAAATACAAAAATTTGAAGAGCTAGCTACCCGGTGGTGGGATCCATATAGCGAGTTTGCACCACTTCATGCAATTAATCCGCTTCGAACGGAGTACATCGACCTTCATTCACCAGTGAAGGGCTTAAAGGTACTGGATGTTGGCTGTGGTGGTGGCTTAATTAGCGAAGCGCTCGCTGAATTTGGTGCCGAGGTGACCGGGATAGATATGGGTGAAGCTCCACTTAAGGTGGCTGAATTACATTTACTCGAAAGCGGTTTGTCAGTGGAGTACAAAAAGATTACTGCCGAAGAACTCTCGGAGGAGCGACCCGAATACTATGACGTTGTGACCTGCCTAGAAATGCTGGAGCACGTACCAGATCCTGCCTCGGTGATATCTGCCTGTGCAAAGATGGTTAAGCCAGGGGGCGATGTTTACTTTTCAACAATCAATCGAAATCCAAAGGCTTGGCTATTTGCCATAGTTGGGGCAGAGTACATCTTAAACCTGTTACCCAAAGGGACTCACGAATATGAAAAGCTTATAAAACCATCCGAATTGAGTGAGTACGCGCTCGACGCTGGCTTGGAGCTACAGAGAATGATTGGCCTCCATTACAACCCGATCACCAAGGCATACAAACTTGCCGAAGGCGTAGATGTCAATTATATGATCCACACTAAAAAGGCCTGACAGAGACAAGAACCATGGACTTAAAAGCTGTTTTATTTGATCTCGACGGTACGCTGGTCAATACCGCTCCCGATATGGTTGGAGCCCTCAATCGACTTCTACGAGCACACGATATGCCGCTAGCCGATATCGATGAGGCAAGTAAGCAGGTATCCAATGGTGGGAGGGCCTTGGTAGAACTGGGGTTTGGTAGCCAACTGGATGAATCCAACGCAAAGCAATTAGTTGATGAGTTTCTTCAAACTTATGAGCAGCACGTTTGTGACGACAGTCATCTTTATGATCATTTATTGGAAGTATTAGTATACTGCGAACAAAACGGACTTAAATGGGGGGTGATCACCAACAAACCACTGGAACTAGCAAAAGGAGTGCTCGCTGGTCTTGGTCTACTGGATAGATGCGCAATATTATTGGGTGGAGACAGCTTACCAGTTAAGAAACCAGATCCAGTTCCCATGTTGCATGCCTGCATGATTTTAAACATGGCTCCGAGTCAGTGTTTTTACATAGGAGATCATGAGCGAGACGTAGCAGCAGCAAACGCGGCCGGTATGGATAGCGCCGCGGCGCTTTGGGGTTACATACCCGAGAATGAAAGCCCTGATAATTGGGGAGCAAAATACATGGTTCGCGAACCCAGCGGGCTCATAAATCTGATAAAAGACTTAGCACAATGATCGCTTTTGACTGGCAACAATACGAACCAACTAAGAGCTGCTTAGCTGGCAAAAACATTCTAGTAACGGGTGCTGCAGACGGTATCGGCAAAGCAGTAACCATAGCCTTAGCTAAGCACGGGGCTACTGTTCTTATGTTAGATAAAAAGGCTCGCCATTTAGAAAAACTTTATGATCAAATAATCGAACGCGGCGCGACAGAGCCGGTAATTCTGCCAGTGGACCTAATGGATATAAATCCAGAATCTGCCACCATTCTGGCTCAATCTATCCATAATGATATCGGCAAGCTTGATGGTATTTTACACAACGCCGCCGATCTTGGCTCACCGAGTCCCCTCGATCAATATGAAATAAAGTATTGGGATTCAGTAATGCAAACCAATCTTCATGCTCCCTACTTTTTAACCAGAGCATTACTGCCACTACTAAAGCACGAAAGTACCACCAATATATTGTTCACGAGCGCAAATGTCGGTCGCGATGCCGCAGCCTACTGGGGTGCCTACGCCATCGCTTACGCTGGTCTAGAGTCGCAAATGAAAATTTGGGCTGAAGAATTGGAAAACACATCGAATATCAAAATCAATTCCATTGATCCAGGTGCGGTGCGTACTAGCTTCAGAAGGAGATCTCACCCTGGCGAATCGCAAGAGAAACTGCCGGCACCTCAATCAATAGTTAATGCATATTTGTTTGTTTTTGCATCAAGTCATAAGCTACATGGCGAACAGCTTACGGTTGGAGTTTAACCCAACATTAAGCAACCAAAGCTCTCAACCAGCACGCGCTTGCTTTTACTAGCACTTTTAAACTCCAAGGCTTTGCGGAAAATGTCTTCCGCCAATACACCAAGGCTTGTTTTGGAGAGGACAGAGAGAGAGTCGAGGCAATGAAATAGTCGCCCTCGAAGTTATCTGCACGACGCGCAATGGTAATTGCATCTCGACTACTCGGTCGAAACCTAGCCGCCTCAGTTAGTAAGGGCGAATCATTTTGTCCTAAAGACCTCAAACGGTTCATTTCAACAATAATTTTCTCAAGCGCTTGCTGACTAGCTCTATGTTGACCACTTATTCCAGAGCTCGAAAAAACATTTGTCTGCATTGTTTCATTGATCATCCCTAGATTAAATCCAGCCCAAACGAACCTCGCCCATAGGTCACAGTCTTGGGTAAAGTAAAACTCACTTCGATAACCACCAACCTGCTCGTATGCTTGTTTACGAAACATAACCGACGAATGTACATACGATTTAAAATCGCCGACCCTTGTTGAAATAAGGCGACGTTGCAAATCGTCTGCAGACATATTGACGTCAAAAAGAGGAAAGCCTTCTTCAGTCACCATTTTTACTGCACAACCTACAACAGCGACAGTTGGATTGCTTGATAGAAACTCCGATTGCAAAACCAGTCTCTGAGGTGCCATTTCATCACCAGCGTCAATTCTTGCGATGTAAGGACTTTTCGCTGCCTTACATCCATTTATTAGTGCATTGGTCAGCCCCTGGTTGACTTGATTAATTCTAGTCAAACGAGAATCATCAAATCCATTAATTGTTTCGACGACTGAATCACAAGCACCGTCGCTAACAACGATGAGCTCAAGATTTATTTCGCTTTGATTTAAAACACTGTTTATAGATCTAGCAACATGATCGGGTTTATCAAACACTGACATGACAACACTCACTGTAGGAGATTTCGTCATCTTCGCTAGCCCTTTATCTTAGTAATTAGTAAAGCGGCTTTGTGCCATCCAAAAAACTTAATTAGCCTTATAAAAATAATATGTTGCCATGTCTTTTTCTCTAATGAGTCTATGGAGATAGCTAACATAGCTCTTGCTTCCGTTTTTAAATCTACCAAAGCACACTGCCTGCATAGCAAAAAAGCATAGTTACTAAAAAAACGCCAATCTTCTTTTGAAATTGGAATAGGTGGACTAGGTAGCGATTCATAGGCCCGTCCATGCTGAAAAATCTTTGCCCTTGAAATAGCTCTAGCTGCGAGCTTCTCAGGCAACACAGAACCACCCTCGGAAAGATGAGAATCATGCCTTCGATGCAAGGATACAAAACTATTTACTCTTGCTAAAAGACCGCCTCGCGCCGCAATACGACAATCATATTCCCAATCCTCCTCGTTCGACTCAGGACTCCATGGGCCAATATCTTCCACAATACCTCTTCGATACAAAGGAGTAGACGTAAACCACCATCGTTCTCGTAAGAAAGATGGGAACATAGATTCTATTTTACGGCCAGTTAGCCTTGAAGCCTCTCCCAAAGGAGTATCACCATAATTGATTGCTTCAGTCTTTCCATAGCACACATCAGCTTCGGGGTTCCTTTCTAAAGCTCTTATCTGTTCCTCAAATTTGTTTGGTAAGAGCAGATCATCACTATCTAGATACTGAATATACTCTCCCCGTGCATTTATCCTACCAAGCTCTCTCGCAGATCCAGGTCCAGTATTGTTCTGTGAAAATACTCGGACCTCCTTATGTTGATCGGAGAGGGCTTGTAAAACAGCAGGCGTCTCGTCCGTCGAACCATCGTCGACTATTAACACTTCTATCGGGCGATAAGTCTGCGCAAGAACTGAATTAACTGATTCCACAATCATCTCTGGCCGATTAAACACCGGTATGATCGTCGAAACTAATTCAGGCTGAACCAATAGACTCATGATTTAGTAAAAAACTGAGGAAGTTTACTCCCAAATTTGATCAGAAAATAAGAAATTGGATCACGTTTCATCCCCAGATGTCGCAATGCTCTGTAAGACCGCCAGTTACTTTTTATCATGCTTCGAATACTAGATTGAGATGCCCCACCGGTGCGCATCCAAACCCATATTTCGGAAAAGTACAAACTGCTCATGTTATGTAATTCGAACGCGCGAGCGCAAAATTCAAGATCTGCCTGATTGCCCAAAGAAGTGTTGAAAAAACCGATTTCTCGAAACTTTTGAGATTTGATGTATAAGGTTGGATGAGCTGGCATCCAACCTTTAAAACACAAGCCAGCTACATAGTGCCTAGACATCCAACGTCTCCTAATTTTCGTATCGCTCAAGCTATCTAGATAAATCAGATCAGCATAGACCGCTTCGAGATCTTCGCTGCCCTTTTGTTGAAATGCAGATACAATTTTAGAAACAACCGATCTATTCGCGTAAACATCGTCAGAGTTCAGAAATCCAATAATATCGCCGCTCGCCAGTCTGAGGCCTTTATTCATAGCATCATAAATTCCTTGATCTGGTTCACTCACAAAATGAGCTACACGATTTGAATTTTGGCGAATCACTGCTACCGAACCATCAGTTGATGCTCCGTCAATTACAATGTGCTCAATATCATCGTGATCTTGATCAGCGACTGACAGCAAGGCATCTCTAACCGTGTTAACCGAGTCAAAAACGACAGTGATGATACTGACTTTCATTGCTTTGCATTACTTCCTATGCCGTGACGGCCGCTTAGTTTTTTTTGAACCAGTTCCGCTCTCCATGGTGCGTTCAAAATCCGTTTTTTTAGCTTTTCTAAACACTTTCTTAGCCGTTTTTTTGGCGCTTTTTTCTTTAATATTAGTTTTTTCGGTTTTGATGGCCGCTGATTTCTTAGCTCTAGACTGTCTCAATCCAGAGTATAATTGGGGTGCAAACTCATCTTGCAAACCCGCAGATGTAATCATCTTTTCGAGCTGCATCGGCGCCATCTTAGTCGCCTTGCCTTGCTTGAGATCTCTAGTCAATTTCACCGTTCCATAACGTATGCGCTTCAAGCGACTCACTGTATGTCCGACTGCATCCCATAGTTTGCGAACTTCACGGTACCTGCCTTCTCTTATTATGACCTTATACCAATGATTGGAACCCTCATCCGACATATCTGCTTGCATGACACTGTCGAATCGAGCGGTCTTACCATCAACGCTTACCCCTTCTCGGGTTAATCTTTGAATAGTTTCTTCTGTTGCTCTTCCACGTATTCGAACTAAATATTCTCTTTCTAAACCAGTTGATGGATGCATTAGTTTGTTCGCGAGCTCACCATTATTTGTAAATAACAATAAGCCACTGGTATTTATATCCAGTCTACCAACGGATACCCATCGGCCATTAGGAATGTCCGGCAGGTAATCAAACACAGTAGGGCGACCTTTGGGATCTTTACGTGTGCAAATCTGCCCTTCTGGCTTGTGATATATCAACGCTTTTATCTGCTCAGAACGACCAGAAGTGAGCGCAACTAACTTACCATCCAACAATATTCTATCTTCGGCAGTAGCTCTATCGCCCAACTTTGCCCGTTTACCGTTTAATGATACACGACCAGCGGATATCCACTTTTCTATCTCTCTTCGAGAGCCGTGGCCGGCATGGGCTAGTAGTTTTTGTAGCTTGTCTGACATGCAATATTGTTACTCGGGTTTTTAATCCATAGTCTCATCACCGGGAGAACCCTCGACCCGATCTTGATCGAACTCAGATCCTGAATTGATAGTGGACTCGTCGAATTTTTGCGAACTCTCAGCTTCAGAAATAGAAGTTTGATTTGGCCGCAACTCGATTACTTCTGCGATATCGCTCTCAATCTCGGCAGCATCAGCCTCAGCCATATCTCTTTCACTTTCCATGCCGTCCATTGGTAAGGTGAGATTCATATCACTGGCAATCGCATTTAGCTCCCGCTTTTCCATTAACTCAGGTAGCTCACTCAAACTACTCATATTAAAGTACTCCAAAAAACCTTGCGAAGTACCAAACAACGCTGGTCTTCCTGGAACATCTCTGTGACCAACCTGAGCAATCCATCCACGCTCTTCGAGCGTTCGAATGGTTTCACTACTAACCCCTACTCCGCGAATTTCCTCAATATCGCCCCTAGTAACGGGCTGCCGATAAGCTATTATGGATAAAGTCTCCAACAAAGCACGTGAGTACCTCGGCGCTTTTTGACCGCTCAATTTACGCAACCAAGGCGCATATTTTTCTTTAGTCTGATAGCGCCAACCCTTACCAATTCGTCTGAGTTCGACCCCTCGATGTTCGCACTGCTGTTGAAGAGTTAAAATCACATTCTGGATATCAACCTTGGTCGGCTGGGCATCCTCGGGAAACAGAGAAATCAGCCTTCTGACCCCAAGTGGCTCCTTGGCCGCATACAACGCGGCTTCGACGATATTGGCAAGCTCACTGTCTAGCGATTGCGCTCCTGATTCTGATTCTGATTCCTGATTATCCACGGATTCAGCAAGTTCTTTTTCTTCAGACATATTCGACTTTTTAATCTAAAAAATAATTGTCGCCGACCTTATTACTAAGCAGCGCGCTTTATATGAATTGGTGCCAATGGCTCAGTTTGCACAACAATCAGCATATCATCACGAAATAACTCAAGGAGAGCAATAAAGGTAACCACTACCCCCAGACGACCCTCAGCGGAGGTAAACAACTCCTCAAAACGCAGATAGTCGCTTTCTTGCAAGCGCTGTAAAATACTGGTCATACGCTCTCGCATGGACAAAGTCTCTCTTGAGATGTTCATATGCTGGTTAGCATCGGCTCGATCCATGACGGACTGATAGGCTTTGACTAGCTGTTCCAAGGTCACAGTCGCTTCACGCGAAGGCGGAGTTGGATCATCAAATAAAGCTTCTGCACCAAAGATATCGCGTTCCATTCTCGGCCTATCGTCGAGCTGGTTCGCAGCTTGACTAAAACGTTCGTACTCCTGCAATCGTCTCACCAAAGCAGCCATAGGATCTTCTTCATCTTCGAGCTCATTTTTTGGCTTGGGAAGCAACATACGAGACTTAATCTCCCCCAAAAGAGCTGCCATTACTAAGTACTCAGCCGCCAGATCAAGATTTGCCGCCCGCATGATCTCCACATAACTCATATATTGACGAGTAATATCCGCAACCGGTATGTTTAAAATGTCAAGGTTCTGCTTTTTGATCAGATACAACAACAAGTCCAGCGGTCCCTCAAAACTGTCCAAAACAACCTCAAGCGCATCAGGAGGAATGAATAGGTCTTGAGGCCATTCATTCATGACTTCACCCATCACCACAGCCCTCATTGAGTCAGCAAAGGCTTTTTCTTTTGCTAGCTGCTCATCGGCCTGTTCCGTGTCTACTGGCGCAGATGAATTAGTATCGCTAGCATTCTGAGGTTGTTTAATTTCTTCAGACATAATCAGACTAATACAGGCTAATAGTAGTCAAGCCCCATTGTTGCTCTGACCTGCTCCATTGTTTCATCGGCCGTTTCACGTGCCTTCTCACAACCATCGGCAATTATATTGCGCACTAAAGTTGGATCTTCAATATAAGGTTGTGCGCGCTCTGCAATATCACGTTGTTCTTTTAATAGCGCTTCGATCAATGGCTGCTTGCAGTCAATACATCCAATTCCGGCACTTCGACAACCCTTTTCTACCCAGTCTCTTGTGTTTTCTTCAGAATAAACATGATGGAACTGCCATACAGGACATTTATTAGGATCCCCCGGATCATCTCTGCGTACTCGAGCAGGATCAGTTGGCATACTTCTCACGGCTTTTTCAATTCGGGCCGGATCGTCTCTCAATGCGATGGTATTCCCATAGGATTTTGACATTTTGTCGCCATCTAATCCTGGCAATTTTGAAGCTTCGGTCAACGCTGCTTCGGGTTCGGTTAATATTGTGCGACCGCCACCCTCAAGATATCCATATAATCGCTCTTGCTCAGCATTACTTAAATTTTGGTTGCTGGCCAATAGGGCGTGAGCTTTATCCAATGCTTCATGATCACCACGTTCGGTATAGGCGTTTTTCAAGTTACGATAAAGCTTAGCACCCCTCTTACCAAGCTTTTTTATTGCTTCTTCAGCTTTCTCTTCGAAGCCGGGCTCACGGCCGTATAGATAGTTAAAGCGACGAGCAATTTCGCGAGTGAGTTCAATGTGCGGTACCTGATCTTCACCCACAGGTACTTGCGACGCGTGGTAGAGCAAAATATCGGCTGCCTGCAATACTGGGTAGCCCAAAAAGCCATGCGTGGACAGATCCTTCTCACTGAGTTTAGCTTGTTGATCCTTGTAAGTAGGCACTCGTTCCAACCAGCCCAGTGGAGTCATCATAGACAGAAGAAGGTTCAACTCAGCGTGCTCAGGCACTCGTGACTGGATAAACAAGGTTGCTCTACTCGGGTCAACTCCGACTGCGAGCCAATCAATGACCATTTCCCAAACATTTGAATTGATCGTCTCTGAGTCCTCTTCATACAGCGTCGTTAACGCATGCCAATCTGCCACAAAGAAGTAGCAATCGAATTCATTTTGCAATTCGACCCAATTTTTGAGAACGCCATGGTAGTGACCCAGATGCAGACGACCTGTCGGGCGCATGCCTGATACTACTCGATTTGATTGTCCGGGTTTAGAAATCATTAAAACTATAAAAATATGGAAAAATTAGATAAACAGAGAATAACGGTTGAGGTCGCGTAACACTAGAGAAAAGGTAATTTTTAAACCCGTAGACAAACAATTAAAGCAAAAAGGCCACATCACCCAGTCCCTGCCTTAAAACACGCAGGTTTTCTTCATGCCAATCAAGAACTGTCGAAGGCTCATTGGTCACTATCCCAGAGTCAATAACTAAGTCCACTTGGTGCTCCAACTCTTGACGAATCTGCTCTGGGTCACCCAAGGCTTCACTTTGGCCAGGCAAGATTAGACTTGAGGACATGATCGGCTCGCCCAATTCAGATAATAAGTCGTGCACGACCTGATGATCGGGAATACGAATACCGATGGTCCTTCTCTTTGGGTGTACCAGACGATTTGGCACCAATCTTTTAGCGCTTAAAATAAATGTAAATGGACCCGGAGTAAGTGTTTTGATAAGTCGATATTGCTCATTATCAATCTTTGCAAATTGGGCAACCTGCTTTAGCTCACTAGCAACTAAGGTGAAATTATGGTGCCTATCGAGCTTTCGAATTCGTCTGATCCTATCGACGGCCTTTTTATCATCTAGGTGACAACCCAAGGCGTAGCTCGAATCAGTAGGATAAGCTATCAAACCGCCTGAGCGCAAAATTTCCACTGACTGAGAAATCAATCTGCGCTGGGGGTTTTGCTGATGGATATGAAAATATTGAGCCATAAATAACTCTGGCGTTGATAACGACTATATCGCCAATTTTACCAGCGATTGACCCGGAAAGTACCTTTCTGGTTCTGCGAGTCGATTATTAGATACTGTCTTTGCTAATTTGGCGTTCAGCTCCTGCAAGGGTAGCAAAACAAACAATCGCTCATGCATTCTAGGGTGAGGCACGACTAAGTCTTCGTCTTCGACTACCGAGTCACCAAATAACAACAGATCAATATCAATGAATCGAGGACCATTTTGGTTATCTGGGTCACGCTTTCGGCCCAAACAAGTCTCCAAGTTCTGCATTTGCATGAAAAGATCTCGACAGTCTAAGTTAAAAGACAACTCGACCACACAATTAGTGAACATGGGCTGATCTGAGTATCCCACTGGCGAACTATGGTAAAGGCTAGAGGATCGAGTGTAATTTGTACCTTCGAACTCTGATATGCGCTTTCTAGCATTGACTATCTGTTCTACCGGGTCACCCAAATTAGCCCCTAGTCCTACATAAGCAATAACGCCCATGAGAGCTAAGAACTAGCCGAAATCAGCTTAAATTTAAAAATGTGGTGTTTCATCCGGAGTGACTACTCGACGCTTCTTACGAACCTTGACCTTTTTAGCTGAGCTATTGGACTCTGAGGAGTAATTGCCATAATCGTCTTTTGGTCTTGCCTC
>JAKVBA010000080.1 GCA_022447525.1 Gammaproteobacteria bacterium | reverse complement strand
CTGAATATGTACTTTTGGGCACCTTCACCAGTGTGGCGATGACGTTTGCCATTGGTTTGGCATGCGCAGCGGCATTAGGGCAATTACCCATAAAGTCTTAGCAAGGGCTTTATTGAGTAGGTAGTGTCCAAAATAGTTTATTCTACGTGCTGTATTGTTTAATGAATTGGCTTGGGGTAATGCCTTCGTGATTTTTGAAAACACGACTGAAGTGAGATTGGTCATTGAATCCCAGTAATAACGCGATGTCGCTCATGGAATGAGTATTCGCGAGTAAGTATTTTTTACTTTGCTCAACACGGTATTGGGTAATAAATTGGTACGGTGTTTCCCCAACACTCTTTTTAAACTCTCTTAAAAAGTGGAACTTGCTGCAAAAAACGAGTTCGGCCAGCGCATCTACGCTAATGGTACTGCCGATATTTTCTTTAATATATTGCTCAATCTTATCTATCTGTGACTTGCCTATTTTGACACTCTTTGCTGAGGAATCTTGAAGGTCGCGGTAATTTGAATAATTTTGGATATAATGAGCAGAAAGTGCAGACAATAAGTTACTTAAATAGGCTTTCCCATTACGACCCTTTGCTTGTGTCTCTAATAACAGAAGCTCAATTAGCCCCTTTATGGTCTCGTCTTCCACGTTATAGTTGTTCAGAAACTGCAGCTGTTCTTGTTCTACCTTAAACGGACATGCGTCTAAAAATACACGCTCTTCAACCGCTAAAATAACAAGGCTCGGATATGTCGTGTGTAAACGGCGTTTTAGATGGGTTTATCCAAATGTTTCCCGGACTGGTTTTTAAAGAAACCATACTTCCATTCGCTTCTATGTTCCAATTCAGGTCGCTTTCAAGGGCGAGTGCGAAATAGAAATAAGGGGTATACACATTTTGAGGGTAAAAGTGAGGCGACTTTCCTTTCTCTAAAATGATGCCTTTCCAATCGAGACCGTCGTTTGAAAACGCAATATCTAGTACGTCTTTGCACGATGAAGGTTGATGTGTCGCATGGTCAAAAAAGGCTAAACGTGACTTCAAGCTTTATGTTTCCTTTAGCAATAACCTACAAATAATTAGCATTAATGTGCAATAACTAAGGCGCACCATTTCATATTCTGTCGTCATTGATTCTTCACTTAAAGCGCACAGCAAAAATGTTTAAAACTACAATAACAGTAATTGCACAGTCACTTTTGATATCGCCTCTGGTCATACTACAACCGGGCGTATCACACGCTCAACAAACATCGCAAACAGCCGCGTTAAACCAAGCCCGAGCAGGCATTGAACATCTAAGCGCTAATCAGGTGCAGTTAAGTAGTGAGATCAAAAATAGTCATCGTCAATACAACCAGCAAGGATTTCAATTAGAAAATATCACGTTAAACACAGAAGTGGGCAACTTGGCTGCAAATTTATACCTTCCAAAAGGTATTGCTAATCCACCAGTGGTCGTTGTTACAGGTGCATGGACATCTGTAAAAGAGCGCTGGCATGTGCATTTAGAGGCAGCGAAAGTAATGGTGGAAGCAGGAGCTAGATTAGATTTGAAAGGTTATGATGGCAATACGCCAGAACAGCTTGCAAGGCAAAACGGTTACGAGGTTCTTGCTAAGTATCTGTTGCAGTTCCGAACACTTAATCGAAAGCAATAAACTGCCACTCCGATACTGTTTAAAGGAAACTTTCCAGTTGTTTGAAAATCACGAGTGATTTGTTGACAAAACGTAAAGATGTGCAGAATTTTAGTATTTTTATGAAAAAATTGAACTTAAGTCTATTTTTATATTGATTTTACAGTGAAGCCACCCTAACATTCGCGCCCTTATCAAAAGTGATAATTATTATCATTTAGATTTGGGCGAAAAATGAACCACACTTCACACAAAAAAAGTAAAGTTGCTAATGCAATTCTTCTCTCTCTTTTATCGGTGACAACCACAGTCACCGCTATGTCGGCACTCGCGCAAGACAACGATGCCGAGACACCTGTAGACTCTCAAGCACAAAGTGCTGAAGAAAACTTAGACGTCATAACCGTTTACGGTCGCCACAATCGACTTATTCTAGAGTCGGGTACGGCCACTAAATCAAATATGAGCCTAATGGAAACGCCAGCGGCTATTGTGGTTGTTGACGGTACATTATTGAGAGAGCAGGGTGTTGATACGCTGCAAGAGAGTATTCGCAACATCAGTGGTCTAAGCCAAGACGGAAACAATTACGGTGTAGGTGATAATTTAGCTATTCGCGGCCTTGGTGTTAACTACACCTTTGACGGTATCTATGCTGGCGCCGATTTGGGCAACAGTTATAACCCAACGCGTTCAATGACTAATATTGAGAGTATTGAAGTGCTCAAAGGCCCCGCAACTGGTCTATACGGCATGGGTGAAGCTGGCGGTATTATTAACCTTATTGAGAAAAAGCCGCAGTTTCAAGAAGCCTATGAAGTTAAAGCCTCTGTAGGCAGTTGGGACAGTTATTCAATAATGGCTGACGCAACAGGCGCAATTAACAAGGACCTTGCTTATCGCGTAGTAGCAAACCGCGAGCAGTCTGATGGTTATCGTGGACTTAGCGATGAGCGAAGCGAGCTTTACACGTCACTTAAATATGTTGCATCAAGTGATAACCAGTTCCTACTGTCTGCTGCTTATATTGACGACGCTGTACAAATTGATTCCGTAGGCCATCCCGTTCGACTTATCGACCTCACCATGTTTGATACTGACGCAGGTAGCTTAACTGGCGCAGACTTAGTTAACGATACTGCAGAATCAGGTGGTTTACAGCTTACCGACGCTCAGCGCGACGAATTAGCTGCATCGCTAGTTTCTACCGATGGCGTTCAGCCTTTTGACTTAGGTGATACTAGCCTTATCTCACCCATTTCACGTCCTAATGAAGGTGAAGAGTTCCGCGTGAAGCTTCGCCAAGACTTGGCCATTAACGACGATTGGTCTTTAACTCAGCAACTACAATACCGTACCTACGAAACGTCGTACATTCGTCAAACTAGCGCTTACAACTATGTCTATGTTGACCGTAACGGCACCACTAACTTAGAGCCTCGCGCTCCACTCGTTATTGATGATGTACTTTATCCATATGCAGCGCGCCGACAGGAATACCGCAAAATTGAAGCAGAAGAAAGTGTGTGGCAGTATTTCATCGACCTTACTAATACTTGGTCGCTAGGCGATATTCGTGGTGAGCATCTATTTAGTGCTAATTACGAAAATATGGACGTTGAATACACGCAATGGTCTATTTGGGATGCAGACGACACACGAAGCGATGCGGTGCCTTACATCTTAGATATTCGTAACCCGAATTGGCCCGCAGGCACATTTGAGGACTATAACCCAGCGCTTCGTAGCAAATATGACAAAGAGGTATCTAGCTGGGGCGTGAGCTTCCAAGAAGTACTTTATCTAAATGATAACTTTACTGCACGTATTGGTGGTGCATACGGTGGCGTAAAGCAAACCTATCAGAACCAATTTAGCGACGGTAACCCAGAGTACGATGCAAACGATGATGGTTTCACCTACAACCTAGGCTTAACCTACATGTATAGCGATAGCCTAAGTACTTTCATTAACCACTCTAAGGGTCGCACTGCATATAGCACACTAGGCTCTCTATCAGAAGAAAACAACCGACCTGATTCTGAATCAGAATCGTGGGATTTAGGCGTACGTTTTACTGCGCTAAATGAACAGGTCATTGGCTCAGTCGTTGTGTTTGATACAGCGCGTACAAACCTTCAGTACACCAATCCACTGTATGAAGATAATATTGAAGATCCATCTTACAACATTGATGTACCTGAGTTCTATTACGACGAACAAGACCGCACTACGGGTGTTGAAGTGGATATTAACTTCGATATTAATGAGCAGTGGTCGCTTAATGCAAACGGTACATATCAGGAGCCGCGTACTGAACCTGGCGCATATGCATCGAACACTGATGAAGAACAGACGAAGGGAATTGCTGAAAAGTTCGCAAGTACTTGGCTAACCTATAGCCATAGCTTTGAAGCGCTACCTGCGCCGGTTAAGTTCAGCGTTGGTGTAACCTATGAAGACGAGCGTACCATCTCAGCATCGGTATTTGGCGTAGACTACGCATTCGTAGACTCATACACAGTATGGGATGCAGCAGTGAGTTATGTATCGGATGACTGGGACGTACAGCTTAACCTACGCAATCTGGACAACAAGGACTACTACAGTAGTGCTATGTACCTAGGTGGTTTACCTGGAGAAGAACGTAACGCGAAGCTTTCTGTTGCGTATCGCTTCTAAAAAAGAGTCAGCACATTGAATAACAACGTAGACGTTGCGCTGCGTAGTATAGCCGCCATTCTGGGCGGCTATACCGTTTCTGCGCTAATAAGCTTTTACTTCGCTTTTATCTTTTTCCACACGTTAAACCAGCAAGAGGGCGTAGCAATACTAAGTGGCAGTATGGCAAGCTACTTCGTATTTTTTGCTGTATTTATCGCAAGCTTTGCAATTAATAATACGAAGAAGTGGTGCGTGTTTTTAATTGCTTTTATTTGCATACTCGCCGTGGCACTTCCGTTAGTCTCACCTTTAAGCGCCCCTTTATGAAAGCTACATTTAGAAAGAGTATGATTTGGTTGCACACCTATTTAGGTGTGATACTCGGCTGGTTGCTTTTCGCCATATTTTTCACTGGCACGTTAAGCTATTTTACACCGGAAATAACGCGCTATCTGATGCCTGAACGAGGAAGCATTTCTCAAAGTCAGCAATTGATGATCGCCCACTCTTTTAGTTATTTAAACAAACATGCAGGTGAAGCTGAAGAGTGGCGGATAGCCTTGCCTTTAGAGCGTTCTGCACTTTGGAGTGTGCAATGGCGTGAGGGTAAGCAAAGACAAACTGTGACGTTCAATAATCAACTCGCTGCTAGAGAAAATGAAACAGAAACGAAAGGCGGCTTGTTTTTTAGAAATTTTCACTACACGTTGCAACTTCGAGGCTATGGCGGGCGATACATTGCGGGCATTGCTGCAATGGCAATGTTGCTTGCTATTTTTACCGGTATTTATACACACCGCCGATTTTTTAAAGACTTCTTCACGCTTCGCCCTCAAAAGATAAAAAAGTGGACCACCGACTTCCATGCTTTAGCCGGTATTCTCACTATTCCATTTTGTATTATGGTCTGCCTAAGTGGTATTTTTATTTACGCGATCATGTATTTGCCCTATACCGCTAATGCTAACTTCGAACGGGGAGAGCGAGGGGTAAATCGCCAGATTATTCCTTCACTGCCGAGCCTGCAGCTAGATGAAAAAGTTATTGGTAGCGATAACTTGTTAAGCGAGCCGCCCTCCACGTCGACTCCTGTGCCGAACTACGCGCATATACTAGAAAAAATTGCTAACCAGTGGCGCGAGCCAAACTCAATAGCAAGAATTACCGTCGAAGGCGTAGGGTATAAAAATAGCCGAATGATTGTAGAGCGCAGTAAAGCCACAACAGTATCAAACCGTGCAGACCGATTAGTTTTTGAAACTTATACAGGTAAATCTCTTGAAGGTTACGATGATGAAACGGTTCCAGCACAAATACGCCGCATATTATACGGGCTTCATCAGGCTAATTTTGCCCCTTTTGGCATGCGATGGTTGCTATTTGGGTTAGGTATTTTAGGCTGCGCGCTTATTGCCACTGGCAATATCATATGGGTCACACAGCGGAAAAAAAGCGCTAAGCAAAACCCGTTCACGTTGGCGCTTGTGGAAAAAGGCAATGTGGCGGCTGTTGCTGGCTTAATATTGGCGAGCGTTTCGTTTTTTATTGCTAATAAGGTGATAGGACAGGATGTAGCAGGCCGCGCCCAATTAGAAGTAAACACATTTTTTACTGTGTGGGCATTAAGTGCTGTACACGCATTTTTGCGCATAAAAGCTGCTGTTGCTTGGAAAGAGCAGTTCGCGCTAGCAAGTGGGCTTTGTTTTGTTACCGTTGCTATAGAACTCGTGTTATTTAGAGACCGAATAGTGCGCAGTGTCGAATATTTAGATAGCGTATATTTAAGCTTCATTCCTGCTTTTTTCGCTTCAGGTATTATCTTGTATTGGGCAGCGAAGAAAATAGGTTTACGTATTACCAATGCGGAAATAGTCGCAAAGAATACTAAACCTAGCACTTACGAGAAATAGGAGCAGGAATGATAACACTGGTTTTTATACTACAACTGTTAGGCTTCTTATGTTTGATGTTAGCAATGAACAAACACGTAAAGCAGGCAGGTAATAGTAGATTATTAACGCAGGTGCTAAGAGTATTACCCTCGCCACCTTTTACCCAGTTAGTAGGCTGGATGTTACTCATTGCATCTTCGTGTTTAGCGCTAACGCGTATTGAAATTATCAGTATCGCAATAGTGTGGTGGTGCTGCACATTAAGTGCAGCCCTGTTGACTGTAGCCCTGTACTTCAGTTCTTTATGTGATACTTAGATGAGCTTCTAACATAGACGATAGCGTCATCATAAATTACAAGAAGAAAACCCGGAACTCTCGCTACGACTGCACGTAAGCGATAGCCGAGTGGACTTTTATCGCGACGGCGTTGATGTAGCGCTTCGTGCTATGACCAAAGAAGCAGTAAAAGAGTCACAAATGTATGGTTTTAAACTGTGCAACATTCCTCATGTTATTTGTGCATCGCCCGGATACATTGAAAAGTACGGTGGACCACTCACAGCAAACGACCTTATTCAGCATAGTGCCTTGCTCTATAAACTTTACGATCACCCCAGCAGTAAGATTAATCAGAGATGAGTTGAAACACGTTATAGCCGAGAAGCGTCTGAGATTGATAAACGCAAAAGTAATTAGCGAATCTGAATGGCCAGAAGTAACCAGTATTAAGAGCCTTATTTGAGCAGTGGCTTGTAGTTTAGAATGACCCGACATTAGCCACTACACGTCGAATAAGTCGGTATAAAAAGCGGCTTACATAGAATGTTTGCTTCAAATAAACATAATTATTTACACTTTTTTCGATATTTTTCATATCGAATAGCTTTTTAAGTTATTGTTTTTGCTCGAAAACGATGAATAATGCTTTGCTGAAGAAAGGAGTCGCCCCTTTGTCCAAGGACTGTATAAACAAGGCCAGTTTTGGTAACCCTCTGTTTCACTATACCTCTGAAGCGAGCGCGCAGTACTGAGAAGAAAGAGATGTACCCTAGCTTCATATATCAACATTTAAATTGCATTAACAAGGACTAAAAATGTTTAAAAAAGCTATGTTATCAGCTGCACTATTATCTGTTTCTCTTTCAGCATCGGCGAACTGGGTATTGGGCGTTGGCTATGGAAATATCTCTGATAGCGAAGGTGATATCGATATTAGCCTTGGCGGTGTTATCGCATCTGCGGGCTATCAATACCAAATAAATGATAATTTTCGCTTTGTACCAGAGGTTCGTTTAGGCACGGGTATTAGCGACGACGACGTAATGGGCGTTAACGTAGAGCTTGACTCATTTTACGCAATGTCTGTTCGTGGTGAATATACTATTGCAGAAGGACTATACGTATATGTTGTGCCGTCTTATGGCAAGCTAGAAGTTACCGCAAGCGCTGGAGGTTTTTCGGAATCAGTAGAGAGTGATTGGGAGTTTGGTCTAGGTGGCGGTGTAGGTTATATGTTTACCGAGACAAGTGCTGTTGAATTATCGTTTGAAACTTTTGATGATGTTGACGTGCTAAGCATTGGCGCAAAGTTCGCCTTCTAATAGATGCTTAAAATTGAGGGGGAATTATCTTCCCCTCATCAATTCCTTACACCGCTAACATAACGTTGCCTTGC
The DNA here is from genome assembly GCA_022447525.1 of Gammaproteobacteria bacterium. Lineage (GTDB taxonomy): Bacteria > Pseudomonadota > Gammaproteobacteria > Arenicellales > Arenicellaceae > Arenicella. The sequence goes on along the minus strand of JAKVBA010000080.1, from coordinate 3,407 downwards.
ATGGCTCATAAGAAGTCCACCAAAAGTAAAAAGACAATGGAAGGACTATAGTTCTATAAGTCTCAACCGCCATATAGCTTTGCTCCTTTTCATTTCGGTTAGCTTATTTTAATAATGCTGAAAATACTATGATTGATAGAGCCATGCTTTTTGTGTCGGATTTACCAAGGTATTTTTTATGCTTTGCACATAAAAAAAGACGTCCTAGGACGTCTTAGTATTTGAAATTGGTGGAGCTGGCGGGATTTGAAACCGCGTCCAAGTCACGAATTTAAAGGCTTACAGAGAAGGGTGTGTAGATTTTGTGTATTTTGATTTAGCTATTTATTGAGAGTGGGGGCAGGTTGCGAAGTTTCAACTAACTCACAACGACGAAGCTCTCTTATCTTCATATCTTATTCCACTCATTGATTTCTCGCGAATTGAGCGTCTCAAAACTGTCTCATAATTGTTACTTTATAAAGTATGATTATAAGCTTTCCGATATATTAATTCGTTACTAATTTTCCTTCACTAGATTGGTGCTGTCTTCTCAACTGTCAAAATTCTCCCACTTCGTAACTAGTTAATCTTGAGGTTTACCAAACGGGACATAACTATGACAAAGAAGACTAAGACGCGTGATCTGCAAATCACGTTCATTCATCAGTTCAAAAGAGCGACAAGAACCGCTTGGCCTGACAAATTTCGTTTATGTTGGTATTTCAATTCAGATACATTGGATTATGTGTACGAACATAAGAACGAGCAATTTGTTACGAATGGGTTTGTTATTTCTGACGGTCTCGCAAATCAACTTCCAGAAGAGTTCAGGAAGAAATATTTCGAGCCATCTGAGCGATGCTTATTGTTCTTATTATTCGAGCTTCAAATCGTCGAATTTATCTATTCAGATAAAGTTGATGATGCAGAGTTTGAGAATGTTTTCGGTGTAACGAAAGTTCGTTACTTTTCAGCCGAGGCAATTGACGACTGGACTGAGCAGGTTGAATTACTTTAGGGCTGCTTTGCAGCCCTTTTATATCACACAAAAAGATAAAGCCGCGCCGGTCGGTTTTAGTTCGCTAATTGTGCAAATTCTTTCTGCTGAGCTTCGCAGTAAAGAATTTGAAAATTATCACAATTTCATTAAATTTTCTAGTGACGGTAACCAATCAAAGGAACATAGAATGAAAGTAGGAATATGTTATGAGTGAGTTAGATGCTCACCAAATCATTTGTTTGTGTTTGGGCACTCTCAGTGGGGTTTGCATTACTTTATTTTTCATAACTATTAATCCGACTTTCGCACTGACTAATATATTGTTAATAAATAAAGTTTTGTGGGGCATGAAAAAATATTACGATAATCCATCGTGTAAAAAAGATGGGCGTGAATTGGTGTCTCGAGCGTTATTACGATTTTTTTAGACAGTCCGTGTGTTAAAGAGGCAGTCATTTGCTTTGCTTTTTCTACTTTTGGGTAATTTGAAGTGATCCTAAGAAATGTTTTAAACGAGGAGTTCATGATGCAGGAATTGTGGTTTTTACTACCCATGGTGATATTGGTCGTAGGCTCTTTATTTATAATCAGTAGAGCGAATCATGATGATTGATTAGAGCTTTGCGGTCCACTGCGGTTTTTATCGGTTTTGACATTGTTACTCTACGCGTTAATCCGTCCTAAATGTAACGTTAAGCTGCCATTAGATAATTGTAATTTTAGTGGCAGCTATGAGACGTAAAGCGGACATTGGATATTTCTAGCTCGCAAGACAGCTTTAGACAAAGAGCGGAAGTTAAGAAACCTTACGAATCAATGTGGGCCGTAGCTTCTAAATGGACGAATCTGACCTCGTCCTCACTTCAGTTGTTTGCTAATAATTAAAAAGATACCGGATGTAAGCTTTACGAACTTTTACATAAAAAACAACTCATAAGCCTAGCGTGAATTAGGAACGGGAACATAAGCTAAATGGCACTAAAAATAGCGTTACTCTTTTGTTTGCTCTCTCCTGTGATAAAGGCAAAAGAAATACTCACATACGATATTAAATCTAATGACAATAACCTTCTTTTGAAGAGTGTAACCATTGACACCTCACATTTAGGTCATTTTGTCCTAAACCCTTCAAGGGCTATACCTTCTACCAATACTTCAGAAGTAAAATGTCATTTATCAAATCAGGTAAGTAAGATTGAGTTTGAAAAAGAAACAAAGTGTGACAGCGTTTCGTGGGACATTAGCTTCAAGCCCTTAGATATAAATGGAATAGATATTTCCTCTCAACAAAACGTCTATAGTTCAAGCGGTCATTGGATCTTATTTGAATGGGGAGATATCCATAGAATTAAAGGAATAGTGGAATCACAAGTGTGTATCAATGGAAAAAGCTGTTCCCCGATCCCAACCATGAACCAAGCCCCTTTGATAAAAGCTTGGGGGGGTAAGCCGATACTAATATCAAATCACCTATTTGAAGCCAATATATACGCTGATGATATTTTGCTAGGTAGCAAAAAGAATGCAATTAACGAAAAAATGTCAAAGCTCATAACCTATCTAAGACCCATATTTAATACTCAAAATGGTCCTGTAAATTGGGATCTTATTTTCGTTAATATCGATGAAAAATATAGAACTGTTGGAGGTGCTGCTGGGTATAACTCTTGGGTTGTCAATTACGTAACCAATGATGGCAAACTCAATGAACAGAGATTTGAACATACTGCACACTTAGTTGCTCACGAAACAATTCATACGTTAACTGATTTACCTTTAAGTTTTTGGATTTCTGAAAGCCTTACCGAATATTACACCCATAAAGCCTTCAGACTCATAGAGCCGACGTATGAATCGGCTATTGAAGAATTAATTCGAAAGCAAGATGCTCAAGGCGATTTATCGAAAAAAATAGGAGAGGTGGAGCCAAGTAACGAAAACCTTCTATTTTTCTACACTAAAGGCGCAGCATTTTGGCAGGCCATAGATGAGCAGCTAGCAAAGAACAACTCATCACTCGATGATTTGGTAGACACACTAGCTAACTATGAGAGCGATGAGCTTCTTCCTGAATCTTTCATCAAAAAGCTAGTTGGAATTATTGGGTCATTCGAAGCTCAAAAAATAATTAGAGAATACGTTCAAGAAAACTCTACACACAATCTGGATGGTTAGCCTATTAATAACGAATTTAATCGCTCAAGTCTCAATATTTGAGTTTTACTCGTAGTGAGATAGTACGAATTGAAGCAAATCGACTACTCTAAGAGCGATGTAAATTTTTGAGTTTGGCTCGGTGTACTGCTAGTTTTCGCACTATTAGAGACGGTTACGAGTTCAGAGGTGAAGTAGTAAGCCTGACAGTGTGTACTAAGGAAACTGCGAATAAGTCCCGTAATTTAGCGCTCAATTAAGTTGCTGCATC